>CAYSIF010000009.1:0-46878 GCA_964431035.1 uncultured Methanobacteriaceae archaeon
CATACAGTGGTGTCTAGTCCTCCACTGAATGCTAGTACTACTTTTTCCATTTTTAATTCACTTTTTAGTTTTTTTATAAATTAATTAGTATAAAAAATTGTTTATATGTATATAGATTTTTTTATTATCTATTATATATTATTTTATTAGTATTTTTTTAGAATTAGTTTTGATAGCAGAGAAAAAGTCTCTTAATTGATGGTTTTATTATAAAAAAGATAATTTAAGAGGTTTTGTCCGGTTTTTTTGGGATATATTCTTATGTTTTTTGTTTTGAGCGAAGAAAAAAATTTTTCCATCAATTAAGAGATTTTTTGTGAGATACAAAAACGTGTTTTTTTGTTGTGTGTGTTTTTTTTCTCACTATTTGTTTTGTTGTTTTTTATCATATATAAAAGTTTAGGTTTACCTAAAAATTTATTTTTTATGAAATAGTGATTTTAGTCTCACATACAAACTATATGTTTTCATCATATATAAAAGTTTAGGTTTACCTAAATATTTTTTTTATAACCCCGAACATCACAAAAACCAACCAAATCCCCCAACACACCAACACTACACAAAGTAGAACAATCACCAACAACAATCAACTTACGCTTAGCACGAGTAACAGCAACATTCAAACGCCTAAAATCACTTAAAAAACCAACAACTCCATCACTATTACTACGAACCAAAGAAATAACAATAATCTCCTTCTCACGCCCCTGAAAACCATCAACACTCTTAACCTCAACATCCACCAAACCCTTAATCAAATCAACCTGACCACTATAAGGACTAATAACACCAATATCCTCAGGACAATAACCCCACCTCAAAAAACAATCCACAACAAAACCACAAAAAACAGCCTCAAAACGATTACAAAAAGACTTAGAATCACCAACACGCTCTTCAACAACACCATCAACAAAACCAGTATCAAAAAACAAAAAAGGATACAAAACATCATCCAACAAACCTTCAACACCAGAAAACCTCTCTAACAAAACACCATCAACACTATCACAAAAACTACTGGAATAACCAAAACAATCCCTAGGAAGATCCCTTAAAGAAATATCCCTAACAAAATCATCACTACTCAACAAACCATCATAAAAACTCTTATTAGAAAACTCCATCAACTTATCATTCATACGATACTGACAATCAAGTAAAGAAGAATTACCCTCAAAAGACAAAATCAAATTCTCAAACAAAGTCTCCTCCAACTCCCTAGAATCAAAATTAATAACAGTAGGAGGTAACTGCTTATGATCACCAGCCAAAACAAACTTCTTAGACTTAGAAATAGGAATCAAAACACTAGGAATACTCGCCTGAGAAGCCTCATCAACAACACAAACATCAAAAACAACATCACTAATAAACTCCAAAGCAGCAGAAGAATTAGTACTCAAAATAACATCACTACAATCAATAATATCCTTAATAATCTCCTCCTCAATACTTTCCAACTCCAAATAATACTCATCAATCTCACGATTAACCTCAATCCAACAAGCCATAGACTTCATCTGCTTAACATTAATACCACGAGAAGAACGACCAGCACTAGCATTACTTAAAATCTCATCATCACTAAAACCACGCCTATACCGTGGAGTAGGCTTCATATGCTCATCCCTAAACTTAACCTTATCCTCAACAATATCCTCAATATCACGAACACGACCATTCAAACGATGATTCTCAACCTTATATGCTAAAGTATACTTAATATTACTATCAGAAACCCTTTGAGGATGACCTAAACGAGTAAAATTAAAACCACTATCAACAGTCATCTCATCTAAACCATCTAACAAATTATCAACACTAACATTACTCTCACCAGTAGCTAAAACCTTATTACCTAAAGAAATCTCCTGATAAATAAGCTCCAATAAAGTCCTAGTCTTACCCGTACCAAAAGGGCCATGAATCAAAAAGAAATCCTCAGCATTCAAAGACTTAACAACAGCAGACTTCTGAGAATCATTCAACAAAACATCATTAAAACTCTCAACAACCACACTACCATCTAAAACCATTGGCTCAACCTCCCCTCTCATCAAAGCCAAAGCCCTAAGACCAAAATCACTCAAATTATTAAGATTATCCTCCATACGCTTATAAGTCACATCACTAACATACAAATCAACACGAACCTTCTTTTTCAAAGCCCAACGAGGAACATTATCCATTGCAACCTTAACAAAACGCTTACCCACTTCAATAACAGTCCCAACCAAATCACTTTTTAAAGGATTACCTTTACTAATTAAAACCAAATCTCCAACACTAATCTCACTATCAATCAAATCTCTTCTACCATACTGAACAATATTATAACCTAACTCCTTACCAACAACCTTGCCCTTTAAATTATTAATAGCTCGACCCTTCTTTTCTCGCTCATAAGAACTTAATCTCTTAATCTCACTTTCCATAATACTTATTTCAGCTTCACGCTCATCTTCAACAAGACCAATAAGTTTTGAAATATACTTCTTCAATTCCCATTATCCCCTAAAAAAAATTAAAATCATTAATAATAAAAAATATAAACTATCCAATAATTAATAATAAATTATGTTAACAACATCACCATATACTTTTTTCATCAAATAAAACAAAAAAAATAAAACAAAATTATTTTAATTATGCATTCTAATATCAAAACTAAACTCACAACTAATAACAACTTTAACATCTCCACAATATACTCAAACTCTGGAGGATACATATCACTTAATAAAAACCTATTCTCAGAACTCACAAACAACAAATTCACAAAATTAATACTCAAAGAAGCCACTAAAGGAACACCATTAATAAAAATAGGAGATGGAAACCCAAAAGTTATGATACTATCAGGAATACATGGAAACGAACTGCCCCCACAAGCAGCATCTATAGAATTATACAATCAATTACTAAACACACAAATCAATGGAACAATATACTTAATACCATTCGCAGCACCAGAATCAACAATGTACAATGTAAGAAACTTCAAAAGTAAAGATTTAAACAGAACTTCAAACACAAAAGACACAATAGGGGACACTATACTTAAAACAGCAAAAAAATTAAATATAAAAGCTATAGGAGACTTCCACTCATCATCAATCAACTCCAATCCAGGAGTCGAAGGTGTTTTCTCAACAATGTCACCAGAACCAGAAAGTCACATTATCGCATCATTTATAGCACAAAATACCGGATGTAAAGACTTAAATTATAAAAAAGCAGGAATAATATTCCAAGGAGCATTAGAAGATGAATCCAACTTAAGAGGAATACCTGCAGTAACATGTGAAGTTGTATCCACATTTAAAACTATAAGTCCAGGATCTGTTGAAGCTTCACTAAATCAAATGCGCAGTTTTCTAAAATACTTCAAAATATTATAATTAAATTGATTAATTTGGGGGATTATTTTATTTCTTCATATAAAGGACATACGTTAGCTGGTTTTTTATTATCATTATTATTTTTCACTAATCCAATTTTAATTTTACTAAGTATGGTGGGAGCTAGTTTTCCAGATTTTGATCATGATTTTAGAAGAAGTCGTGTAATTGGCTTAATCATATTTTCTTTAGTTTTATCAGGAATTTTGTATTTTTTAAAATTACCTTTTTATATTGGTTTGTTATTGGCCTTTTTAGGTTGTATATTTCTTTTTTCTAGTCATAGGGGTTTTACTCATTCTTTAATTGGAGGTTTTGTTTTATCGTTATTAATATCATTTATTTTAGTTTATGGCTCTTCTCTTCTTAATAGTGTTTTTTTATTTTTTAATATAGATTTTAGATTTTCTCTTTTAGTTTTAATTTTTTTATTTTCTATTTTTATTTTAAATAAACATATTTTACCATTATTTTTTGTTGGTTTGGTATTTTCAGCATTTTTAGTTTCTGATTGTAATATTTCTTTTCTTTATATTTTTTATTCTTTATTTGTAGGTTTTTTAAGTCATATTATTTTGGATTCTTTTTCTGCTTCTGGTGTTTCTGTTTTTTATCCACTTTATAAGGAGAAATTTCATAAAAATTTTGGTATTATTTTATTGGGTGTTTTGGTCTTGTTTTCGATTTCTCATTTATTAGTGTTGTTTAATTATTTTAAAATGTTTATTTTGGTTTAGTTTTCCTTTTTTTTATTTGTTTTTATTTTTCTTTTTTTATTATTCTTTTTTTAATCTTTTTTTACTCTTTTTTTATAGGAAACATTTATAATAAATAATCATGATAAATATATAATAATATTTATAAATTATTCACAAAAATTTGGATAAAAAAAATATTAAAAAATGGAGCTTTTTCAATGTTTTTAACTAGAATTTATTATGCTATACTTTATTTCTTAGTGTTAATATGGGAGATAATTAAAGCAGTTATTGATGTATCAGTTAGATCAATAAAAGGAGGAGATTATGACCCTCAGGTTATTAATATCGAAACAGTATTAAAAAGACCTGTGGCTCAAACAATTTTAGCTAACAGTATAACATTGACTCCTGGAACATTATCTATTGATTTAGACTCTGATAATCAAATAATTAAAGTAGCAGTATTAACTCCAAGAAATAAAGAGGATATAATACCTTTTGAACCATATATCAAAGGTATGTTAGAGTAGAAGAAAAAAATTGGAGTATTAATACTAAAAAGTTGAATAAAAAAATTATGAGAACTAATACAAGAACGTGATATTGATGAATTTACTATTAATCTCAAAACTTTTCTTAATATTTGCATTCACAATCTTCACCATAGCAGCTGTTAGAATAACTACATATAAACCAACTTCTAATGCTATTTTAGGAGCAGATGCAATAACCGTATCCGTATCTGCCATATTGGTAATAGTTGGAAGTATCACGGGTGTAGGATTCTATAAAGATATAGCAATTGCACTAGTTCTACTTGGTGTTGTAGGAACAGTAGCATTCTCAACAATACTAAGGAGGGAATAAAAAGACATGCTTACAACTACCATAGAACTAATACAATCAATATTGCTAATAATAATAGCAATAATCACTATTATTGTAAGTATAGGTATGTTAAGACTTGACAATGATATGAAAAATGTTTTCTATGCAAGAATACACATACTTGGTGCAATAGATGTAATGGCAATAATAACATTCATAGTACTCAATTACCCAATACTAGGAGTACTATACTTCATATTAACACCATTTGCTGCACATGTTATAGCACATGGTTTTTATTATGCTGAAGATACAGACAACACAGAACCATTAGAAACAGATGAAAATATAAGTACTGAAGATAATTCAGTAACTGAAGATCTAACGGAGGGGGGATAAAATGATAATTGAGTACATAATAATGATTATTATAGTTATAAGCGCTATAATTACAGTATTACAAAAAAATTTACTCAAAGCTGCTGCTATAAGTGGTATTACAGGTGTAGGAATAGCATTCTTATATGAAATATTATTAGCACCAGATGTAGCTTTAACCCAAGCAATAGTAGGAGCAGCAATCATTCCTACATTCTTCGCATTAGCAATAAAAAAGACAAAAAGGGTTGATGAAGAATGATAATGGATATACAATTAGCATCATTATTCACAGCTGGAGCCCTAGTAGTAATAGGTTTATATGCAACAATATTCCTAGACAATATAATTAGAAAAATTATAGGTTTAGAACTAATAGAAGAAGGAGCAAACCTACTACTAATAGCATTAAGTTATAAAACTGATGGTGTAGTTCCAATATTCCTTCCAGGATTAAATCAAACATGGTTCTATGCAAATTCAGCATATCCATTACCACAAGCACTAGTTTTAACAAGTATAGTTATTGGTGCAAGTACACTTGCAGTAATGTTAGCATTAGCAATGGTACTATACAGAAAACACCACACTCTAAGTGCAAAAGTATTATTGGGGGAAGATGAATGAACGAACTAATACCATTAATTGTTGTCATCCCAATAATCGCAGCATTACTCCTTAACCTATTACATGGGAAAGACAAAATATCGAAAATATTCGCAATAATAATAGCAATAATAGTGCCAGCAGTAGTTATTATTGCAAACACAGGTCTTCATTACTTTGGTGGATATGCACCTTTAATGTTTAATTCAACACTATACACACTTCCAACAGACATAGTAAATTCTACTCTAACATTATTCCACCCAGCAATAACATACAGACTTGAAAATATACATAAAATATTCATATTCCTATTAGGAATAGTTGTATTTTTATCAATATCAACATACTTTAATAAACATGAAAAAGTTTCAGGACCTTTATTATTCCTTGTATTCATGGGAACAGCAGCTGTAAGTGCAATGTTACTAACAGATGATATATTCAACATGTACATCTTCTTCGAAATAGCAGCACTAGCACAAACAGGAATAATAATAGCATCTAACTCCAAAAATAGTGAAGCAACAGCTTTAAAATACATGATATTAGGATCAATTGGTGGACCAATGCTACTACTCGGAATAGGATTCATACTAGGGGCAGTAGGTAGTGTTAATGTATCAGATATTGTCTTATCAATAAAATTAGGACTAGTAGATCCACTTTCACCAGTTATCATAATGGCATTTGGATTAATATCATTTGGATGGTTATACTCATCAGGTTTACCTCCATTTAACACAATAAAATCATTAGTATACAGTAAAGGTACACCAGAATCTTCTGCTATACTAACAACATTCTCAGTTTTCACACTTCTAGCATTAGGAATAGTAATGTTTAGAATATTCGGATACTTAGAAATCTATAAAATATTACTAATAATCTTCGCATTACTTGCAATGGTTCTAGGTGTGGTAATGGCAGTTGTTCAAACAGATTACCGTAAAATGTTAGCATTCCTAGCAGTAGGGGAATTAGGATTCATTGTTATTGGTTTTGCTATTGGAACCAAATTATCAATGACTGCAGGTTTATTCCAAGCATTTAACGATATTGTTTTAACTTCATTAATGTTTATAGGATTTGGAACTGTATACTACTTAACAGGAACATCAGACACTCGTAAATTAGGAGGATTATTAACAAAAAATCCTAAAATGGCAATAATGATACTTATAGGTGGATTAGCATTAGCAGGAGTTCCTCCATTAAATGGATTCCAATCTAAATTAATGCTTGTTCAGTCAGCATTAAATGCAGGATACTTTGAACTAGCAATAATAATTGTATTAATAAGTATTGTTGTTTTCATGACATTTGTTAAAGTATTCCACTCAATTTATCTTAAACCACAACCTAACAATTTGAAATTTGTTAATGAAAATATTCCAAAAATGGCAATAGTCTCTGTTGCAATTTTATTAATTATTTGTATTGTTGTAGGTATTTATCCTGAAATAATAACATCTACATTTACACAATTCTTAGGAGGCTTAGTATAATGGCATTTTATGACTTATTATTAGATTCTCTTAGAGAAATAAAAGGAAACATAAAAGAAAATCCCTTAACTAATACTAGTGTTTCCGGTGCAATTGCAGGTGAGTTAACAATAATCTCAGTAGCTTTACTTGCAACCTTATTATTTGCACGTATTAATAAATTACTTGCATTATTTTTAGGCATTATTTGTGCAGGAGTTATACTAACTAACCTACCATTAGTTCCTAAATTAATAAAAGAGCAAAATAATTCATTAAAATCAATGTTATTTTATGTAATATTAACATTAGGGATCATGATTTGTCTTATATATTGGGGTGTTAAATATGTCTGATGATTTAAAAAACTTATTACTATTTGTTGTAGTAACATTATTCGCTATAACATTATTTGATTCACTTTTAAATCTTAAAAGTATAATATATCCAGGTATAAGTTTAATTTACAATGCTTTAGGACCATATATTGCTCCAAACATGGTTACAAATGTAGTATTTGATTGGAGAGGTTATGATACATTAGGTGAAACATTAATACTTATATCTGCGGTATTAATTGTTTTATTGATATTTGGAAGAGGAAAATTAGAAGGTGATGAAGAATGAGCAAAAATGAAAGTCCAATTTTGAAAATATTAGCATTACCTATATCTATAATCGCAATATGTCTTGGAGTTAATATAATACTTGGTGGACATATAACTCCTGGAGGAGGATTTCAAGGCGGAGCAATGATTTCTGCAGGAATTATTTTAAGCATACTTGTTTATGGTCTTGATAAAACTCCAATTAATTTATCTCACAGTTTTATATCTGGTATTGAAAGTTTTGGAGCATTAGTATATGTTATTTTAGGATTATTAGGATTATTGTTCGCAGGCTCATTCTTGTATAATATAGGTGGAGATTTCTATAATATAGTACCTAACTTCATACAAAACATATTCAATTATCCAGACACATTAAATGCAGGAATAATCCCATACCTAAACATATCTGTAGGTATAAAAGTAATGGTAGGTTTAACTGCAATAGTAATTGCATTTTACCAATTTAAATCAATGATTGAAGGGGAAGAAGAACAATGATAGTGATAGGACCAATCATATTCGGATTTCTAATAGGATTTATAATAGGTACTAGATTCAAAACAAGCGGTAAAACAAATATAAACCTAACCGCTTCAGCAATAATCTTATTACTATTATTCACAGTATTAATAGCATGGCAACTAGGCCAATTCCCATATTATAATGATTTACCAATGGCAACTGGTTTTATATCAGCATTCATAGGTTTAATATTAGGAAATTTAATATTTAACAGATAAAAAAAGAAGAAGACAAAAAAAGGAAAATAAAATAATAATTAAAAACAATTAGAGGAAGTAAAAAAATCATGTATATAACAACAAATGATTGTGAAGCTCGGGCAGAGTGTATAAAAATATGTCCGACAGAAGCTATTAGGCTAATTAAAGGTAAATCTTTTAGCTGTATTACATGTGGGATATGTCATGATGCCTGTCCAAATAATGCGATATTTAAAAATAGTTATGGTGGATTTGTTGTTGATAAAGCTAAATGTAATGGCTGTGGAATATGTGAACATGCATGTCCAATAGATAGTATTCATATTGAAGATGGAACAGTAAAAGGCATATGTTCAATGTGTGGACTTTGTGAAGATATCTGTGAATATCGTGTTGACTCATTAAACATTGTAGAAAGCAACCAAACAAAATTCTTAAACAGTTTAAGAGAAACAATGCCTAAAATATCAAAGGCAAACATTCCAATTAACAAGAAAAACACTAAAGACGTAGCTAAAAGACAATGTTTAGATACAGACTATGAAAAATGTACACTCTGTGGAAGATGTGAATATTACTGTCCAACAGGCGCAATAGATGTTAAAATAGAACAAGAAGGAATATGTACAGAGTGTAACATCTGCGAAGATGTATGTCCTGTAGGAGCTATAGAAAATTCCACAATTAATACTAATAAATGTACATTATGTTTAAAATGTGTGAACGAATGCCCACACAATGCAATAAAAATTGAAGACTTCAAATTAACAATTAATAAAACCGATGAAAAAATTACAGGTTCAATAATCTCATGTTTAAACTGTGGTTTATGTGCCGACGAATATGATAGCTCTTTAAAACGAGTTGACGGTAAACTAAGATATGATCCTATAAAAGACACTTCAGAAAACCATGAACATATTATTAAAAACTGTCCAGTTTCAATATTAAAAGAAAAAGACTCCAAACTTAAAGGATACTGTGTATCATGTGGAAAATGTTATCAAGTATGCCAAAACGATGCACGTAAAACCAAAATCATAAAATGGGATGGAGAAATAGAAGACAACTGCATATCCTGTGGAATATGTGTTGAAGTATGTCCAAAAGATGCAATAACATTGAAAAGAGGATCAATAGATGTAAACTTAGATAAATGTATAATGTGTGAAACATGTGCAATACACTGTCCTAAAGATGTTATACAAAAAAGAACTGTAGCTAAAAAAGAAATATCCTCAGGATTTAACCAAATTGATGATAATCATTGTGTTAGCTGTGGTATGTGCCAAAACATATGTCCAGAAGATGCAATAATTAATAATGATGGTAAATTCTCTGTTAATGAGGAAAAATGTATCTATTGTGGAGCATGTAAAAATATATGTCCTGCAAATGCTTTCATATTTGAAAGAAACTTCAAAAAATTAATTTAATCCAATACAAGGGTGTTTGAGAAAAATGAAAAATTTACTTAAAATATTTTTAGAAGGAATATATGGTAACTTCAAAAAGATTTTATTCGCATCAGACAGAGTAACTGATATGGAATTAAGAAATAAAATCGTATCTGGCGAAGTTAAACCAACAGATAAGGTATCTCGTACTTGTATTGGTTGTGGTGGTTGTGCAAATGTATGCCCAACAAATGCAATTACTATGAAACCATTACAAAATCCTGTAGAACTTGATGATGGGTGGATTATTAAAGAAGTTCCAGAATTATCCTCTGACAAATGTGTTGTATGTTACTGGTGTCATGATTTCTGCCCAGTATATGCATTATATGAGGAACCAGGTTCTATCCATCCAAATGATGTTGGAAATTATGAAGCAAGTAAAGATAGGATTGTTAATAAGCCATATAAAATTCCAGAAGATAAAATCTTATTAGTAACTCAATATATGAATGATAAAAACATGGCTGACTTTTTAAAGAATAAAAATAATAGTGACGAGGAGATATAAATGGGTTTAAAATCATTTTCAAGATCTAAATCAATTCATATAATGCTAGTCTATACTGGCGGATGTAATGGTTGTGATATAGAAATAGTTAATGCTGTTTTATCTCCTAAATTTGATTTAGAACAGTATAATGTATTTCTAACATGGAATCCTCGTGAAGCAGATATACTTGTAGTTACCGGACCAGTAACCCATCAAAACAGAAAACCTTTAGAAGAAATCTATGCTTCAATACCAGATCCTAAATTAGTTGTTGCAGCAGGAAGCTGTGCACTAATGGGAGGAGTATACAAGAATATTCATGGAGACATACCATCTGAAGAAATTGAAGGTCCAGTTGACAATGTTATTCCAGTTGATGCTAAAGTACCTGGATGCGCTTGCAGACCACAAGATATTATATCAGCTGTTGTTTCAGCTTTACCAAGTTTAATAAATGCAGATTAAAAAAGAAACAGATAAGGATTAATAGTAACTAGGAGGGAATACTTAAAATGGAAGAGAAAAAAGCTAAAAAGGATGAAGTAATAGAAACTGAAATCCAAATGGGGACAGTTCACCCAGCAGCTTTAGAACCATACCGTGTTAGATTCTTCGTTGAAGATGAAATAATTAAAGATGCAGAAATAACAGTTGGTGTTAACCATAGAGGTATAGAAAGAATAATGGAAGGACTACCTGTAGAAAAAGCTAATGCATTAACAGAAAAAATCTGTGGAATATGTTCCAATTCTCATGTATGGAATTCAGTTAGAACGGCAGAAAAAGGATTAAACATTGAAGTACCAGAAAGAGCAGTCTACATAAGAGTTATAATGGGTGAACTAGAAAGATTACACAGTCACTTCCTCTACTTAGCTCATGGATGTGAAGTACTAGGACATGAAACATTTTCAATGAGAGCATTCTACATGAGAGAAACAATCATGGAACTACTCAACATGATTGGAGGAAACAGAGTACAATATGGATGCTCAATAATCGGAGGAGTTCGTCCAAGATGTGAACTAGATGAAAATCGAATAACACGTATAAAAGAAGGAATGAATGCAACAGAAAAAGCATTAACAGATTTTGCAGATAGATTCACACATGACGAAATAGTAATGTCAAGAATAACAGGAATAGGAGTACTACCTCAAAAACAAGCAATAAAACTTGATGTAACCGGGCCATGTTTAAGAGCAACAGGAGTTAAATACGACTTAAGATTTAAAATGTACGAATATGAAAACTTCGACTTTGAATTAATAACACAACCTGACGGAGATGTTAAATCAAGCATATTAATGAGAGTACTAGAATCCTTCGAATCAATAAAAATAATAAGACAAGCCATTAAAAACATTCCAGAAGGACCAATAACAAACAGAAACTGGGAAATGTTTGACACAGATATTATAAAATCATACATAGAAGTTCCACGAGGAAGACTATACCATTCATATGCAATTGAAGATGGAAGAATAAGAGGCTCAATAATAAGAACACCATCATTAGCTAACATAGGAGCTATGCAATATGCATGTATAGGAGACTCCATAACAGATGGACAACTATGTATTGTTCAATCAGACCCTTGTTTCACATGCACAGACAGAGCAGTTGAAATCATACATCTTGATAAAAACAAAAGAGGTGAAATGAGATAATGTCTTACATTACTGCATTATACCCAATACTAGCCGTAATAGTAACAATAATAGTTGCAATAATAATAGGTTCAATCCTACCTGGATTTGAACGAAAATATATCCATGCAAGAATACAACAAAGAGTAGGACCTAGTGTATTAAGTCCAGGATTATTCTCAATACTAAAATTCTTATTTAAAAAAGATACAACGGTTAAATCCCCAAGCCCAGGATTATATAAATCATTACCTATAATCTGCCTATTAGCAATAATACTCATACTCATAACACTAACTCCAGAAAATTATGTACTATTAAGTTTCGCAAGCATTATAGCAATAGTAGGATTTTTAAAATTAGAAGAAATCTGTTATGTTTTAATGGGAGCACTTTCAAAATCTGTTATGTCTGGAAACATGCCATTTGAAGACAAAGCGATAGGATCAAAAAGACCAGAAACAAATGTAAGTTTCTTGGAAGATTTAAGCTCAAACCGTTCAATAAGATTAATAGTATTCGGATCATTCCCATTATACTTATCCTTATTCATACCAGTAGTACTATCTAAAAGCATATACTTAACAGATATTGTAAGAATCCAACAACTAAACGGACCATTCTTCTTCACAGTACCAGGAATAATAGGAACAATAGTATTCTTAATAGGATACATAATACTATTAAATGAATACCCATTCAACATACTAAAAGCAAAAGCAGATGTTATCGAAGGACCTTACATGGAATACTCCTCAGATTCAAGAGCATTTGTCTACTTAAACAAAGGTTTACTAATGTTCACATTAGCAGCCTTATTCAGTGTACTATACCTAGGATTACCATTAAACATCTTATCCTGGAAAATACTCATAACAATAATAGTATCATTCATATTCCCAGTACTAGCAGGAATACTAGGAGCATTCTCCCCAGTTTTCACATTCAGACAATTCTACCCAGTAGTAATAGTAAGCTCATTATTAGGAGTATTAGGAATTATAATAAGTCTATTCATAATCTAAAAAAAATATAAAAAACAAAAAGGTGATTTATACATGAAATTTGTTGTAAGACCACATCACATGTTAAGTCTTGGAGGATATATTGTAGAACAAACATTCCCATACAGAAATCTAATAGTAATCAATAAAACCTCAGAACACATAAAAATAGAAGTTCCAGTTTTTGAAGAATCATGGATTAAAGAGCATGAAGAATTAGGACTAGAAATCATCCCAGTTAAAGCCGAAGATAATTATCTGGTAATGTATAAAAAAGCACGTATGAAACTAGCAGAATAAAAAAAAGAATAAGATAAACATGACAAATTTTTTCCTAACAATAGAAACATATGAAAACAAAGGGGTTCTTGACGAAATAACAGAAATATTCTCAGAACACGGTATAAACATTTTATATGCACATGTCTACATAAGAAAAAACAATATAGGATCTGTAAATGTAAACCTTGAACATGTAGATGATATAAATAAACTAATAGAAGATTTAAACAAATCAAAAAGTGTTAAAAGCATATCTATACGAGGATCACTAAACGACATATATGGAAAACGTGTTCTAATATTTGGTGGAGGAGCACAAGTATCACAAGTAGCATTAGGAGCAATAACAGAAGCAGACCGCCATAATATCAGAGGAGAAAGAATAAGTATAGATACAATACCATTAGTTGGGGAAGAAGATATAGCAGAAGCAGTTGACGCATTATCACTACTTCCAAGAGTCAAAGCACTAGTTCTAGCAGGATCAATAATGGGTGGAAAAATAACAGATGCAATAAAAAAAGTGAAAAAAGAACACCCTGACTTATTAGTAATAAGTTTAAACATGGTTGGAAGTGCAGCAAAATCAGCAGATTTAATAGTAACAGACCCAATACAAGCAGGGGTAATGGCAGTTATGGCTGTTGCAAATACAGCAGTATTTGATATAAATAAATTAGATACAAATAAAATATAATTAAACAGGACTTTCCTCTAATTTAATAAACTCATCTAAAGATTCTCTAGTTGTTCCAACAACAACACGATAATAAAATTCCTCTCCTCGTGTAACTTTTTCAACTTTTCCACGAGAAATAACCTTCTCACCTTCTAAAACCTCACCAGCATAAGTATGGGTAAAACTAGCAAGACTAGAAATTGGATACTCAACACCACTAACATGCTCAACCTCAACAACATCATAAACAGCAGGATTATCAAAAGATTCTAAAGCATTACTAATAGTACATTTAATAGTAGTATTACCTAAAGGCTCATAAACAGTATCACCATAAAAACCATCAATCTCATCATAAGCCTTTGTAGCTAAAATATCAAATAAAACATTATCAATAAGTCCACGATTACTTTTTCTATTCTCATACCAAACAAACTCATCTTTACTTAAACTATCATCTTTTATACGCTTATGATAAACCTTTTCAAAAAATTCATCATTAATACTATTCAAGGTAACAGTCTTATTAAGCTCACTTATCTCAACTTCCACATTTTTATACTTTTTAAAAGCATTAATAGCGGCTCTATGATTTTTAAGACCATAAACAACAAAATCTAAATCAGAAGTTCCCTTTTTCTGCAAATTAGGACAAATTGAACCAGAAATACCAAGATCCTCATAATCAATACCAGCAATATAATGGAAAAAATCAGATAAATCAATCAATTTAGAAAATAACTCTTCTTTTTCATTTAAAACTTCACCAGAATTAATTTTAGGAATATATTCTTCTCTTATTTCAGATAATCTGTCCTGAGGACGTATAATCTTTTTTATTTTATCTAAAGGAACACCCATCATTTCTTCAACTTGTGTAACTTCATCATAAAATAAATATTCAGGATAATTCTTTCTTAAATAAGTATAAGCTTGATTAGAATCAACTTTAGAATATTTAACACCATTTAACTCACGATCACCATCTGCACATGGCACATATCTTAAAAAACAAATCACTTTACCTTCAGGATGTAAATAATTAGTTGATGCAAAAAATAAATCATCTACAGTTTGAATAAAATCACGTGTTCTAGGAGTTCTATCCATTTTTAACAAAACCTCTTAAAAAATAAATAATAATTATTATAGTTTCAATAATTTAATTAGTAATTATAAATTTTGTTACTTATAAAAATTATATTAAAATAACAAAAAAATTATAAATTATCACTAAAAAAAGGGGTGATTAAAAATATGGATAAAAAAAAGTTAGATAGAAAAGTGGAATATTCTATTAATAAGAATAAATACAAAGTAGAGCGAAAAATCAAGAACAATAATAAAATTAAATATGTGGGCTGTTGTTGTTTAGCAATACTATTAATAGCAGCTATTGGAAGTATAATGAGTCATGATAGAAACACAGAAACCACAACAAACACCACAACAAACACCACAGAAAATAAAACAATAACAAATACGAATAACACTAATACTACTAATAATACAAACAACACAAAAACATTATATATTCCTGCAGGGACTGAAATTACATATTATGGCCCAGATACAATTGTAAGTGAATATGGGTATCAATATTCGATAGATATAGGTAATTCCACATATTATTTATCACATCCTTTAGCAGAAAAACTTGCTAGATATTCATCTCAGTTTGCAGCATTTCATGATCAAACAAGAGTAGTGGGTCATGATGATACTGTAGAATATGAAGGATGGTATGGTTTTAATAGAGTATATGTTGTAACAGAATATGAGGAAGACACGACTATTACTACTTTAACTATAGATAAATCATTTATGATAGAATGGGAAATAGGAACTGTTATTTATAATACTCATGCAAAAGTTGTAACTGATATCTTAACAAAAAATGGAAATAAAATAGATTAAAATTATTATTAAATATTATAAAAAACTAAAATTAATAGTATTATGGAAATTACATACAAATATATTAATGAAAAATTTGCATATGATGGAAGCCAAATAAACCCCTCATGGGCATTTAAAAAATATGGAATAAAAGGTTCTTCAATTATAGCATGGAGAGGTCCAGTAAATATCACTCCAGATAACTTAAAAGATTTTGCAGATGTAGGTTTAGAAATTAAATCAAATGAAATGATAAATGTTATCTGTGAATTTTTTGACACTCAACCTGCAAATATTAGAATGGCATATATGAGACAAAGACTTTTAGTCCTAATATTCTGTGAAGAATTAAAAAAATTAAATGTTGAATATTCTCGTGAAGGTGATGATGTTTACGTTAATGGGGCTAAATTAACAATATCCATAGCTTCAGTATCTATAAGTTCTATGAAAATACATTTTGCATTTAATATCCAAGATAAAGGAACACCTGATGTACTAGAAACCATAGGAATATTTGAAGTGAAAAATACTGAAGGAAAAACAATATGCAATGAAGATAATCTAGTAGATTTCATAAATACAGTTATAAATAATTATATCAATGAATTAAAAACTATTGAATTAGATATTAGTAAAACAGACACATTATAAAAAAAATTATTCAATGGGAGGATTCTAAAAGAATGAAAATATTAGTTAATGGAATAAATGCTAATTTAAGATTCTCATCAGCTCACCTAATACCAACTCACGAATCATGTGGTTACATTCATGGCCACTCTTACTTTGTAGATGTAGAAATAGAAGGTGAAAGAGCAGGAGAATTTGACTTTGTAGTTGACTTTAAAGATGTTAAAAAATCTTTAAGAACAATATGTGACAGTCTAGACCACAGACTTCTAATACCAATTTACAATAAACATATAGAATTTAAAGATATAAATGAAGATGAAAAAAGCATTGAACGTTTAGAAAAAGAGGAAAAAATACAATTCCATATAAATAAAAAAGGATACACAATACCAAAAGAAGATTGCATACTACTACCTCTTAAAACAAGTTCAGCAGAAGATTTAGCAATATACTTTGCAGAAAAATTATCCCAAGACCTAAAAGATAAATACAACAATCTAACCAGCATATCCGCTTGTGTTAATGAAGGAATAGGTCAAGGAGCATTATACACAAAAGAATTATAAAAGGATTATATAATTATGGAAGCACCAATTATAGAAATATTTTCAAGTATACAAGGTGAAGGATTACTAATAGGTGAAAGACAAATATTTGTCAGATTTGCAGGATGTAATCTTAATTGTTCATATTGTGACACAGAAAACAGTAAATCTATAAATGCAGGTAAATTAATGACCGTAGATGAAGTTATGGATGAAATAAACAAATTAACAACTCCAGATGTAGGTTCAATATCATTTACTGGTGGAGAACCAATGTTATATGCAGACTTCATTAATGAAATAATAGAAAAAACAGATCTAAATTCACTACTCGAAACAAATGGAACATTACCTGAGGAATTAGATAAAATAAAAAATTTATCCTGTGCATCCGTAGATATAAAACTACCAGAACACTTTAACGAAAATTGGTCTGAAAAAATTTTAGAAAATGAAATTTTATTTACAAAATTATTAATAGAACATAATATAAACTTATATTGCAAGATGGTAGTCCTACCCTCAACAAGTACAGATACAGTTGAAAGAATAATAAAACAATTATCAAATGAAATACCTTCTGATAAAGATGTTCCATTAATCTTACAACCTGTAAGTCCACTAGAACTATGGGAAAATAATGATAAATTATTTAAGTTCTCTGAAATCATTGGTAAGTACATGAGAGTATATACAATACCACAAATTCACAAAATACTAAATATTGAATAAAAAAACCACAAAACAACCGAGGTGTACTAATGAGAGACAATAAAAATATTAAAAATCCAGCAAGTCGTGGAGATTCACTCCTACATAAAGAAAATTCAGATAAAAACAACAACACCAAAGAGGGCGATATTATGGCTCTTGCAAAAAAAGACGTACTATCCATACCTCCAAGCACTTCAATCCAAACAGCATCTGAAATAATGATAAAGCACGGATTCAGAAGATTACCAATAACAGATTCTGGATCAGGAAAATTATTAGGAATAGTAACTGCAATGGATATCTTAGACTTCCTAGGTGGAGGAAGTAAATTTAACATAATAGAAAACAAACATGATGATAACTTCTTAGCAGCAATTAATGATTCTGTAAGAACAATAATGACTACTGATATAATATCCATGGATCAATCAGCTTCCTTAAACCAAGCTATTGATGAAATGTTAGAACACAACATAGGATCTCTACCAGTTCTCAATGAAAAACACAACATTGTAGGAATAATCACAGAAAGAGACTTTGCATTATCCATGGCAGGAGTACTAACAGATGAATTAGTACAAGATGTAATGATTGAAGATGTAATAACAACCACACCAGGAACACCAATTGAAAGTTCAACAAAAATCATGGTAAGAAACAATTTAAGAAGAATACCAGTTGTTTCAGGTAATGAATTAGTAGGAATTGTAACATCAACAGATATCTTAAGATTCATAGGAGATAAAGAAGTTTATAATGATATGACATCAAATAGTGGACTAGATGTACTAAGCAAAACAACCATATCTGAAATAATGCAACCAAACATATCTGTTATAGAACCATTAACACGTTTAGGTGATCTTTGCGAATTATTTAAAGAAAAAAATATTGGTGGGGCACCAGTAGTTAAAAATAAAGAATTAGTTGGTATTATAACTGAAAGAGATATCTTAAACACTGTACTTTCATTAAAATAAAATTGTAAAATTCAATTTCCCCAAAAAATACCTTGGGGGAATATTTTTCTTTCTTTTCTTTTTTTAGATAATTAATATTAGAATTATATTCCATTAAATTAAATTCTCTTCTTTTTATAAAAAAATTATAATGGAATTAGGTAGGATAAAAAATATGGAGAAAACATCATTTTTAGGACCTAAAGGAACATTTTCTCACGAAGCAGCATCAAAAATAAGTGACAATCTAATAGAATACCGCAGCATACAATCAGTAATGGAATCAATTGTTAATGGAGAATGTGTAAGAGGAATAGTACCAATAGAAAATTCAATAGAAGGCGCAGTAACAATAACATTAGACTTACTAGTTCATAAATTCAACTTAAAAATAGAAAATGAAATAGTAATCCCTATAAATCATAATCTACTAGCAAAACCGGGAACAAAAATAGAAGATATTACAGATGTATACTCACATTCACAAGCAATTGCACAATGCCAACCATTTCTTGAAGAAATGAAAATAAACAAACATTTCACATTATCAACAGCAGCTGCAGCAAAACAAGTATTAAAATTAGATAATTCTGCATCAATAGGCTCATTAAAAGCAGCTGAATTATATAATCTGGAAATACTAGCAAAAAATATTCAAACAAATGATAATAATCAAACAAGATTCATAATATTATCAAAAAATGATCATAAACCAACAGGGCATGATAAAACCTCAATAGCATTTTCATTATTTAACGATGCAGAATCTGGAGCATTATACAATATACTAAAAATATTTGCAGAAGAAAATATAAGTCTAACTAAAATTGAATCAAGACCATCAAAAAGTAAATTAGGAACTTACATTTTCTTCATAGACCTTGAAGGCCATAGATTAACAGAAAAAATCAAAGAAATACTAAACAAAGTTGAAAAACAAACTTCATCCTTCAAATTATTAGGCTCATATCCAATTTATGAGTAATTAATAAAAGAAAAATAATATATTTTGTAGTTAATTTTATTAAATAAAAAATCTAAAAAAATATTTAATATAATGTAAAATAAGATAAGGGAGGGGAAAATAATAGCAAATCAGGATAGAGAAAAACTCGTAACAATCCTAAATAATTTAGAATTGGATTATCGAGAAGGAAAAATTTCTAAAGATAAATATGAATATTTATACAAAGAATATAATCATAAATTAGAAGAAATAGAAATAAGTAGCCGAATAAGAGCTATGCAAGGTAAAGAAACAGAAGATGAAGAAGAATTATCTCATAGCAACTTAAAAGAAGCATTAAGAAAAAGTCAACTTGAAGACCAAGAACTAATAAATAAATTCATCGTTCGAACGGAAAAACCTAAAAAACCAAGAAAACCATTAGGTAATGGAGCAATAATAGCAATAGCAACATTAGCATTATTAGTAGCATTTGCTGCAGGAATAGGATTTGGAGTATTCAATTTTGACTTTAATGCAAATGCAATGTCATTATTCGGTCAAGCATCTATATCTGATTCAGCATTCCCAGTTGTAGTTCCAAATGTAACCCAAAACATAACAAACTACACCTCTTCAAACACAGATTATAACTCCACAAGTTATTCAAATTACACGTCCGATACGAACTATGAACCAAGTAATCAACATTCTGGTGGTTCTTCTAGTGGAAGCGGAGAGCATGAAACACATACAGAATCATCTAGTAGTGGTGGAGGAAGAACACCTTCTGAATAATTTAAAATTAAAATTTTTAAAATATTATTTTTTTTATAAACAAGGGATTAAAAGATTATGAAAAAGGAATATATTATAGGATTTTTAGCTATTTTATTAGTAATAGCAGTTTCAGGTTGTATTGGTAGTGATAATACAGATAATGCTAATTCAACTAAAGTACAAGAAATATCAGGAAATGGAGTATCAATAATATGTCCATCAACATGGGTTAAAGCAACAGCATCAGACAATGCGTCTGTTTTAGCAGTAGCTGACCCTCAATTAAAAGATTCAAATGGGCAATGTCTTATAAATGTTAATGTTGAAAAAAGAGAAATATCCACATCATTAGATGATGAATTCTCATCTGTATATGATATGTTAGGATCTAATTCAGATTACACAATCCTTTCTGAAGGTAATGTTACTTTAGGATCTTATCATGGTTTAGAAGCCATATACTCAAGTGATATTAATGGAACACTTAAAACACATAAAGCTGTTTGGATTGAAAACAATGGAGAAGCGTATGTGATATTATGTAGTGCTCCACAAGATAAATTTGATTCACAATCTCAGATATTTGATTTTATAATTAGTAATTTTAAATTTTCATAATCCTCTTTTCTTTTTTTTATAATAAAATTTTTCTTTGTATGGGGTTGATATTTAATGAATATTGTATTATGTGTTACAGGTAGTGTAGCAGCTACTCAATCAGTAAAACTAGCTAGAGAATTTAAACGTGATGGACATAAAATTAAATGTTTCATGACAGAAGAAGCAACTAAAATAATACATCCAAATTCTATGGAGTTTGCAACAGGAGAAAGTGTTATTTTAGAATTAACAGGTGCCATAGAACATGTTAAATACTCACAAGTAGATTTAATATTAGTTGCACCAGCAACAGCTAACTGTATAAGTAAATTCACATATAAAATAGCAGATAATCCAGTAAACACCTTGTTAATAACTGCAGAAGGACATAACACTCCAATATTATTCGTCCCATCAATGCATGACTCAATGTATACAGCAATTAAAGATAATATTAAGAAATCCCAATCAGAACTTGTAAGTTTCATGAACCCTCGTATGGAAGAAGGTAAAGCAAAATTCCCATTCACTAAAGACATTATCTTAGAATCAATAAGAGCTATAAATAAAAGCAAAAAGGACAATATATTTAAAAACAAACGAATATTAATAAGTCTTGGAGGAACATACGAACCAATAGATCCAATACGTGGAATTACAAATAAATCATCTGGAAAAATGGGTTTAGAACTAGCAAAACAAGCATACACATTAGGTGCAGATTTAACACTATTAAAAGCAAACACTACAGTAAACATACCACCAATATTCAATATAATACATACAGAAACAACTGAAGAAATGCGAAACAAAGCATGTGAATTAATAAAAGACTATGACATATTCTTTGCTACTGCAGCAGTATCAGATTTTAAACCAATAGATAAAAAAGATTATAAAATATCATCAGATTTAAGTTTATCATTGGATTTCAAACCAGTTAATAAAATTATCAAAGAACTTAAAGATGTAAATCCAAATATTTTCTTGGTAGGTTTTAAAGCAGATTATAAGGTTAGTGGGGATGATTTGATTGAGTCAGCCCGTAATCAAATAGATTTTGCTGGAACAGATTTGGTTATTGCAAATGATGTAGGTAAAAAAAATTGTGAATTTGGTTCTAATAATAGTGAAATTGCAATGGTAACCTCTGATTCTGTAGAATATGATAAAGGAAGTAAAAAAGATTTAGCAATTAATATTTTTAATAAATTAGAATCATTATTATGAAAAAATATTTTATTTTAGATTTTAATTTTTCTAATAAAAAGTATTACTTTTTTAGTTTTTAATTTATAATTCTTATTAGTTTTTAATGTATATAGATTATCTAGAAAACATGAAAAATTAATGTTAAAAAAAGTTTAAAATAAGTATTTTTAAAAAGAACCATAATCTCTCTGAGATATATTTGAAAGGAAGTGTTTGGGTCGAGTGAATTACTCCCAGAGAGATAAATTTGAACTTTTAATATAATGCATTAGCAATTATAATATTGAATTTTATTATATTTAAATGTGATTTAAGTAATACTTTTTCATAATTTTAAAGGTAAATTATTATACATAAAATTAATTCATTACTAAAATTAAACAACCTTACACTACTTATAAAAAAGAATATTATTATAAAATATTTTATTAAATTAACTGTTTTCTTAACATATCCAATAAAACTTTTTCATTATAAAACAATACTTAAAATAAACATATCAATAATGAAAAATGAAAAATACTTAAAACAAAACAATAACCATCATTAACTCATAATACATAAGTAATAAATTTTTTAAAAATAAGTAAAAAATAGATTAAAATATAAGAATAAAAGAGTATAATGCTTATAATACACAACTACTCATTAAATTAAAATATTTTTTCAACATAAAAACAAATATGGTCCTCTTCATAAGGTTCTAACTTAACCTTCTCAATAATTGAAAAACCATGAGATTTCAACTTTCTAGACTCTTCCTTAAATATCTTTTTAGGCTTTTGAACAACATCAATACTACGAGCCTTAACAGTAATCAAACCTTTACCTTCAGGTTTTAACATTAAATTCATATTATTCATAAATAATTCACTTTGATTAGGCTGAGCAACATCACAATAAACCAAATCAACCTCTTCAACAAAATTAACATACTCTTTAGGCTTTGTAGCATCATTAAGCAAAGGTATAATATTATAACGATTCATAGCCAACCTATTCAACTTCCTCATACTAACAGGAGAAAACTCAACAGCATAAATAACACCATCATAAACAATATCAGAAATATGAGAAACAGTAGTTCCAGTAGAAGCACCTAAATATAAAACTTTAGAATCAGAATCTAAACTAAAACTATCCAAACCATTCAATAAACCAGCAGCTAACTTAGACCTATAAGGATTCCAAATACGATACTCAACATCACTCTCATTAATTAATTTCTCACCATAAACCTTTAACCCCGGTGTTAAATTCTTAGTCGCAATATCTCCATTATTTTCATAAATATCCACTTTAATAAACCTCCCCAAAAAAAATTAAGCAATTACTCTTATTTTCTCTTCTTCTTTCGTTTTTTATGCTTCTTCTTCTTAGTTTTATCCTTTCCTTTATCTTTCACTTTACTTTTACTTGATCTTTTAGGGAATGGATTATTCTTCTCTATATTCTCAACTTCTACCTCAAATTCTTTTAATATTTCAGGATTATATTCTTTAATGAAATAATCTCTTCTTACTGCAAGTGAAATTTTCAATGCTAAAAGTCTTGAAATTTTCCCACGATTCCACCATTTACATCCTCTAATCCTTGGATGTTGATAAATTAAACCATGTTTAGGTGGCCTATCACCAGTTTTCATATGACGAAATAGTGCCTTTTCCGCACCCATAATCTGAATAGTACTTGCAGGATACTTTGCTAAATTCTTAATACCTCCACTATGAGAAATTAATTTAGCACCTAAGGAAGCACCAGCTAAATCAGTTAAATTTGGTGCAATTTCACTCATTTTCGTATTAATATAATTTAAAATTTCAACACGAGATTTCTGCAATTGATAAATAGAATTTGCAAAATTATTTAAAATAATCAAATCCTCACTAGTAATATCCGCACCAGCACTCTCATTCTCACCTATATTGAAATGTTCTGGATTTCCTTTTATAATATTTTCACGATTCTCCCCTTCTGCAATAAGTCTCATATAAATTTCATTATTGTTTATAGTTTCAATTTCAGGGAAATATATCACATACCATTCTCTGAAACGTTCAATAATTTTACTTATAGATTCATCAATATCCTCAATAGAATTAATGGCCTGTATTAAAAGTTTATCATTTTCAGAAGCTATATTCTTCATTTTAATACTAGCTAATCCCTGAGATATACTATTTAATTTCCCAGGATATTCTTCAGGTTTTAAAAATTCAACTTCAACAAGTATGTCTTTTAAATTATTTCTAAGATATTTTCCAGCTTTATTAAAACTTTCTACATTAAGTTTATCTTTATCTATTGGATAATCTGATAATTTATTTAAAGTTTCAATATTGATTTTTTCATAATTGTTTAAGTTTCGTTCTATTAATCTTATCTCTTCATCTAACACTTCACGGTTTTCTATTCTAATTAATCTATCAATAATGGTATCATCAGTGAATAATTCATAATCTATAAGTTCTAATTCACCATTAAATCCTAAAAAACCTGCTATACAGTGTGTAATATATAATTCCATGGTAATCAATTTTTTATTTTTTTTATGGATTTTTTCTTGTTCTATAAAAAAAAGAAACTTATTAATTTTAATAATATTAAATATACTATTTATTGATACTATAAAATATTATTATATTGTCTATAATATATTTTTTTTATTAAAAAATTAAATTAAAAAAAGGGATAAAAAACTTATGTTAAAATCAAAGGTTTGTGGAATCGAATTTGATAATCCATTACTACTTGCTGCAGGAGTAATGGGTAGTACTGCATCATCATTAAACTGGGCTTTAGACTCTGGTGCTGGAGGAGTAGTCACTAAATCCTTTTCAATAGAATCTAATGAAGGATATAAAAACCCTACAACAGTAGCTGTTGAAGGTGGTATTTTAAATGCTATTGGACTATCAAGTCAAGGTGTTGAAAACTTTAAAGAAGAATTAGAAAAAGTAAATGGTATAACAATAGCATCAATTTATGGTTCAAACCCATCTGAATTCGAATTCATTGTTGGAGAAATAAATGATTTAGTAGATTGTATTGAACTAAATGTATCCTGTCCTCATGCAATGTGTGGATACGGTTCAAGTATAGGTGTAAATCCAGAATTAACACAAGAAATTGTTGAAGCATCAAAAAAAAGTTCTAAAGTTCCAATTTGGACAAAATTAACACCTAATGTTACAGATATAAAAGAAATAGCAAGAGCTGCTGAAAAAGGAGGATCTGATGGAATAACAGCAATCAACACAGTAGGTCCAGGAATGAAAATAGATATAAAAACAGCAAAACCAGTATTATACAATAAATTCGGAGGAATGTCCGGACCTGCAATAAAACCAATAGCCATACGAAATATATGGGACATTTACACAGCAGTTAACATTCCAATAATAGGTGTTGGAGGAATAAGCAACTACGAAGATGTAATAGAATTCCTATATGCAGGATCCAGTTTATGCCAAATAGGAACAAGCATAATGGACAAAGGACTAGACATCTTCAACCAAATAAACAATGACCTTGAAAAATACTGTGAAAAAAATAATATAAAATCAATAACAGAATTAATAGGAATAGCACACGAGGAGTAAAATTTTTATGAACAGTCCAGAAGTTTTAGAAATAAAAGAAGTAATAAAAGAAACTCCAACAATAAAAACATTCATCTTCAACTGGAAAAACGAAACACCAAAACCAGGACAATTCCTAATGGTATGGAACTTCAAAGATGAAAAACCAATGAGCATATCACATATAAACACTAAAAAATCAACAATAGGCATATCCGTTAAATCAATAGGACCATTTACAGAATCTCTACAAAATTTAAATGAAGGAGATCTCCTAGGATTAAGAGGACCATATGGTAACGGATTCAACTGCGATTTAAAAGGAAACATAATTGCAATAGGTGGAGGAGTTGGAATGGGTCCATTCATACCATTTACAGAAAAATGCCTAGAAAACAATGTTAACATAGATGTAATCTCAGCAGCAACCACAAAAGACGAACTACTATTCGTTGAAGAATTACAAAACATTGGAGCAGAAGTATACACATGCACAGATGATGGAACCTGCGGATTTAAAGGATTCGCAACCAACCGCCTAACAGACTTACTTAAAGAAAAAACATATGATTCCGCAGCAATATGTGGTCCAGAAGTAATGATGAAACCAATATTTGAAATATTAAAAGAAAACAACATACCTGGACAATATGATATTGGAAGATACATGAAATGCGCAATAGGAATATGTGGACAATGCTGCGTAGATAATACTGGATGGAGAGTCTGTAAAGACGGACCAATATTCTCACAAGAACAACTAGAACAAATAAAAGAATTCGGAATATACCAACGCAAAGCATCAGGAATCAAACAATATTTCTAAAAAAAAATTTAAACTGCAGGTTTATAAATTGAATACAGAACACATAAAAAAAATCGCAATACCCATATTAATACTAATACTACTAATAGGATTATCATTCGGAATCATAACACCCGTAATAGACATGATACTATTAGGAGCAATATTCTCATATGGATTAAAACCAGTATCTAAAAAAATAGAAACAAAAATAAAATTCAAATCCATAAGTGTCATAATAGCCATAATAATAGTCCTAATACCCTTAATACTATTAATAGCATATATCCTATTCCAAACAGCAGAATTCGCATTACAATTTATAAATAACACTGCAGTCAATATGGACAAAAACCAACTACTATTATTCCTAAATCAAAACCTTCCAACACAATACCACTCATACACAGATACAATAATAACAGAATTCTATACAATACTCTCCAGCATACTAAAAGGAATATTAAACTACATATTTAACCTAATAAAAAGCATACCATATATCTCACTAGAATTATTCGTATTATTCTTCTCAACATACTACTTCACCAAAGATGGTGCTAGACTATGGGAATATGTTGAAACATTCACACCAGACGATAAAAAAGACTTTTTTAATGAATTATATTTCCAAATAGACAATGTACTTAAAAGCATATTCTTCGGACACTTCTTAACAGCAGTAATACTTGGAATAATAGCAGGTATAGGATACTTTATACTAGGATATCCATATGGAATATTCCTTGGAATATTAACAGGAATACTACAATTAATACCAATATTTGGCCCATGGCCAATTTACACAATACTATTCGTATGGGACATATTCACAGGAAATTATATACGAGCAATAATCGTATTATTATTCGGATTCTTCCTAAGCTTATCTGATATGTACATACGACCTGCATTATCAAGTAAATATGCAGATATACATCCATTAATATTATTTTTAGGATTTGTTTCAGGACCATTAGTTTTTGGTATTGTAGGATTCATTATAGGTCCATTATTATTAGGAATAACCTATGCAGTAATCAAATCATATAAAATAAATATAGAAAAGAAAAAAGAACAAAAGGAATAAAAGAAGATTAAAGGTGTTATTTTTTTATGGTAACTATGAAAATGATAATAACAGATATTGATTATATAACAAAGGACGAAACACCAGTAATAAGAATACTAGGTAAAACAAAAAATGGTGAACATATAATAGCACTAGATGAAACATTCGAACCATATTTCTATGTATTACCAAAAAATGACATTGAAGCATGTATAAACGAAATTAAAGAAGAAGTGGAACCAGTAAATATTGAAACACAAGTTAAAAAAGATTATCAAATAGAAAAAGAATTCATAAAATTAACCTTCAAACATCCGCAAGAAGTTCCAAAAAATAGAAACACTATATTGGAATTAGATTCAGTAAAAGAAATAAGAGAACATGATATACCATTTTATAGAAGATATTTAATTGATAATAATATATTTCCAATGACAGAAGTTGAAATAGAAGGTGAATTATTAGACTCGTATGAATCTATAGAATCAACGAATGACAAGTTAAAAATATTAAAATTAGATAAAATACCTACTGTTGTAGATAATAATCCTCAAAATTATAGTATATTGAGTTTTGATTTAGAAGTTTATAATCCTCATGGGATGCCTGATTCAAATGAGGATGAAATTATTATGATTGGTGTTGCAAGTAACACGGGTATTGAAAAAGTTATAAGTACTAAAGGTGAGGATTTAGATTTTGTGGAAACTGTTGCATCTGAGAAAGAAATGATTGAAACTTTTGTAAATATTATTAAAGAGAATAATTTTGATATTATTGTTGGTTATAATTCTGATAATTTTGATTTTCCTTATCTTAAAGATCGTGCTAAGATTTTGGGGGTTGATTTAAATCTTGGTATGGATGGTTCTGGACTTAAATTTATTAAACGTGGTTATGCTAATGCTGCTAGTTTGAAAGGTTTATTGCATATTGATTTGTATCTTGTTATGCGTCGTTATATGAATTTGGATAGGTATACTTTAGAGAGGGTTTATCTTGAATTGTTTGGTGAGGAGAAGATTGATGTTCCAGGTGATCAGATTTATAAGTATTGGGATAGTGATAGTGATGAGTTGGATACTTTGTTTGATTATTCTTTAGATGATGTTGTTTCTACTCTTAAGATTGCTGAGCAGACTTTGCCTATTAATTTGGAGCTTACTCATGTTGTTGGTCAACCTTTTTTTGATATAACTCGTATGTCTACTGGTCAGCAGGCTGAGTGGTATTTGGTTCGTAAAGCTTTTGAGTATAATGAGGTTATTCCGAATAAGCCTTCTGGTAGTGATTTTAAGAATCGTGTTCATGATAGTAATTCTGGGGGTTATGTTAAGCAACCTGAGGTTGGTTTGCATGAGAATCTTGTTCAGTTTGATTTTCGTAGTCTGTATCCTAGTCTTATAATTAGTAAGAATATTTCTCCTGATGTTTTGTATAGTGGTGGTGTGAGTTTGGATAATTTGGATGATTTTGAGGATGTTGATGAGGATGATTTTTATGTTTCTCCTGAGCATCATTATATGTTTAAGAAGGAGCCTTTAGGTTTTATTCCTTCTGTTATTGGTAATGTTTTGAATGAGCGTATTCGTATTAAGAATAAGATGAAGCGTAGTGTTGATTCTACTGAGAGGATGATGTTGGATGTTCAGCAGCAGGCTTTGAAGCGTTTGTGTAATACTATGTATGGTGTTTATGGTTATTCTCGTTTTAGATGGTATTCTTTTGAGTGTGCTCAGGCTATTACTGCTTGGGGTAGGGAGAATATTATGGAAGCGATGGATGAGGCTAAGAAGTTTGGTTTTAGACCGATTTATGCAGATACTGATGGTTTTTATTGTGAGTATTCTGGTAAGTAATTTTTTTTATTTTTCATTATGGTTGAAACATCAATTTAATTAAAAATATGCATAATATTTCATAAGATATTATATAAATTTATAATTTTAAAAAGAGACTTATTTAATATAATTAATTTTAAGTTTAAAAATTTAGTTAATAAAAAGAAGCATGTACATTAACATATAACATTATAAAAAAAGAAGAAAAAAATAGAAAAATTAAGCAGCATAACTACTTAAATCAATATCTAAATCCTTACAAATACTATCTAAAGTATCATAAAGAACAGGATCTAATTCCCAACCATTCTCACTATTTTCAGCCATTTTAGCAACTTCAAGAGAACCAGGAATAACACCATTATCTTCGCGAACTTCATCTAAGAACTCATTAGTAATTTTATCAAAAGTATCTTTACCAACAAAAACCTCAGGATCAATTGCAATAAATAAATCTCCTTTAGTACAATTAACCTCATTATTAGCAGTTCCAGTTACTTTAGTTCCAACAGCAGCATTAACTAAAGATCCAGTTAAAATTTCAATTAAAAATGCAATACCATAACCTTTAAATCCACCAAATGGTAAAATAGAACCGTTAATACCTTCTGCAGGATTAGTAGTAGGTTTACCATCTTTATCTAATGCAACACCTTCAGGTATGGATTCACCTTTTCTTTCAGCTTCTAATAATTTCCCTCTAGCAGAAACACTTGTAGCCATATCTAAAGCAATATAAGTATCATCATTAGGAATACCAACAGCAACAGGATTAGTTCCAATAATCGGAGTTTTACCACCAAATGGAGCAATTGCAGGTGCAGTATTAGCAATAACAAAACCAATACAACCTTCCTTAATAGCTAAATCAGAGTAATAACCAGTAACACCAAAGTGATTTCCATTATGAGTTCCAACAGCACCAATACCAACTTTTTTAGCCTTTTCAATAGCTAATTTCATAGCCTCAGTAGCAGTGTACTGACCAAATAAACTGTTACCATTAATTAAAGCAATAGCCTCAGTTTCTTTCTCAATAGTATAATCGCCTTTAAGATTAATATTACCATTTTTAATTCCAATAATATATTGTTTAAATCTTCCTATACCATGTGATGTGAATCCTTTTAAATCAGCATCAACAGTAGCATTAGCAACAGATATAGCTTGATTCTCAGCTGCTCCTAACTTTAATAAAATCTCTTTAACTAATTCAAATTCTTTTTCTTCATTAAGTTTCATTATTTTTTTCTCCTTCAAAATTTTAATATTCAATAACAGTGTCAGTATAAGTTTTAATTGTAATTTTATCCTCAGATATTACCTCACCAATAATTTGAGCTTCAATATCCTCAGAAATAGTATTTATAATATCTTCAGCCTCTTCTTTACTAACTATAATAACAAAACCTATCCCCATATTAAATACTTTATACATTTCTTTAAGAGATACATCTTGTTCTTTAATTAACTTAAATATTTCTTGAGGCTCAGGTAAATTATTAATATCAAATCCAATACCTTTTTTAAGTCTCTGTAAGTTTGTGAATCCTCCACCTGTAATATGTGCAAGACCATGTATATCAAAATCTTCTTTAAGTAATTTTACAATTGGCTTAACATATAATTGGGTTGGTTTTAAAAGTTCTTCCCCAATTGTACTATCAGTATTAGGTACTTTATCATTAATATCTAATCCAGCATCTTCAAATAATGCACGTCTAGCTAAACTTAAACCATTACTATGTATACCAGTACTTCTTAATCCAATAAGTGCATCACCGACTTCAATATCTTCTCCAGTTATTATCTTATCAGTATCAACTAATCCAATACCTGTGCCTGCTAAATCAAAGTCTTCAATAATTTCTGGTAAGGATGCTGTTTCTCCACCAATAATGGATATATTTGATTCTTCAGCTCCTTTAACTAAACCATCAGCTATTTCACCAGCTCTTTCAGGGTCTGGATTTTCAACAGCTAAATAATCAACTAATGCTATTGGTTCTGCACCAACACATAAAATGTCATTAACAACCATAGCTATACAATCTATACCTACGGTGTCGTATTTATTCATCATTTTAGAAACTAATATTTTACTACCAACACCATCAGTACTCATAGCAATAGCTTTATCTCCTAAACGAACTAAAGCTGCAAAATGACCACTATCCGTTATAATATCTCTTAGGTTTAATGTTGGTTTTAATTTAGATGCCAATACTTTAACAGTTTCTGCTTCTAAATCAATATCTACACCGGATTCAGAATATGTAACCAATTTTATTCACCTTTTTTCTTATTAGAATATTTATCTTTTTTTTAATTTTTTTATATTATAATTTAAATTATGATAATTCATAATACTTTAATTTACTTATTGTAGTCTTGTTGTTTCAAGATTAAGTGGTGTTTTAGTTTCAACCTTATATGACCTATGAACACTACTTGCAAGATCAACAGTTTTATGAGCATCTCCGTGACACATAATAATTTTATCTGGTCTTGGATGTATTCTTTTAGCGAATTCCATTAATTGACGTCTGTTAGAGTGTCCACTGAAACCTTCAATGGTTTTAACTTCAAGTCTAACTTTGTAAACTTTAGTTTTACCTTCATCATTTTCTAATGGTATTTCTTTAACTCCTCTTTGTATTCTTCTACCAAGAGAACCTTCAGATTGATATCCAACAAAGACAATGGTATTTCTTTCATCTTCACATAACCATTTAAAGTATTGTACACTGTTTCCTCCAGTTAACATTCCACTGGTTGAAAGTATAATTGCTGGTTCTCCTTCAACAATGTCTTTTCTTTCATTAATATTTTGTACTTTAATGAATTGATCAGAAACAAATGGGTTTCTTCCCATATGGAATATTTGATCTCTTAAATCTTTACTTAATTGTTCTGGTCTTGCAGTGTGTATTGCAGTTGCTTCCCAAATCATACCATCAATGTATATTGGTACTTCTTCAATCATGTTGTGACGCATATATTCTTCTAATACAATCATTAATTCTTGTGCTCTTCCTACAGCAAATACTGGTACTAATACTTTTCCACCACGTTTTAATGTTTTGTATATGGTTTTCATTAGTTCTTTTTCTGCATTATTACGGGATGGTTGAACATCGTCACGACCACCATATGTACTTTCCATTATTAATGATTCTACTCTTGGGAATTTTGTTGATGCAGGTTCTAATAGTCTACTTCTTTCAAATTTAAAATCTCCAGTATATACCATATTGTGTGATCCATCACCGATATGTAAGTGGCTCATTGCAGATCCTAGAATATGTCCTGCATTGTGGAATGTTAGTTTTATATCTGAGGCTATGTCTGTAACTTCACCATAGTCTAAACAGATTGTGTGTTTTATTTCTTTTTGAACGTGTTTAATATTAAAAGGTAGAGGATTATCTTCTCTGTGAGCAATATCTAAGTGATCTCTCTGTAGAAGGGTCATTAAGTCTCTTGTTGGTGTAGTACAGTAAACTGGTCCTTCATAACCATAATGGTAGAGATAAGGTAAGAATCCACAGTGGTCTAAATGTGCGTGAGATATGATAACTGCATCTAAATCTTGAATTGAGAATTCTGGAACATTTAAAAATGGGAATGCTGTTTTTTCATCTGGTCCTGCAACATTAACACCACAATCTAATAATACTCTACTGTTAGGTGTTTGAAGTAGCATACATGATCTTCCTACTTCTTTAAAACCACCCATACTTGTTAAACGTGTCCAATCATTATCATATTTATTAGTGTCATGTATTCTTGAACCTAAATCAGTTAAGAATTTTTTTCTTTCTTTACTACTATGCATTATTGTGTTACGAACTCTACCAATAATTTCAGATTTAATTGGTGGTGTTCTTAAAATCTTAGGAGCCCAACCAGTTTTTCTAACAATATCTCTACTAGTAACACCATATTTACCAATAACAAGTCCTGGTTTTTGAGCTTCAATTATTGCTTCATTAGTAACATCATCAAATGCAATATTAGTTATATGTGCATCATCTGGAACAATTTCTTCAATAGCTTTAATTGTAGCTTCAGGATCCATTAATACACTTTTATCAGAACGAATAATCATTCTTTTACGTAAATCTTTAGCTAAGTTTCTAACTAAATCCCCATTATCAGTTATTATTTCAGGATTTTTGGTGTAAATAACAACTTGAGGACCTTCAAATTCAATTTTTGCTAATTGTACCTTTTTAGGTAATCTTTCAGTTATTATTTTTTTAATTTCTTCTAAAGTTTCTGAAGACATATAAAATCTTCTCCTTTTAATTTTCAATCCATTTTGTTTTGTTTTTAAATAAAAGTTTTTTTTTAATATAATATTCCTGTAAAAAAAATAAAGCACGTCAATTTACAAGGAATTTAAAAAAATAAAATAAAAAAATCATATTTCTTTTAATTTTATTAATCAAGCTTTTAATAAAAAAATTAGTGTATAAAAAAGATAGAATTTAAATGGTGAAAAAAAAGTTTTTTTTGATTATTTTTTCCATTCTACATTTTTTTTTACTCATAAAAAAAGTATCGTGTTATTTTATCACTTAATTTTTTTTTATTTTATTTTTTTTTAAAAGTTTAATAAAAAAATCATAAAACATTTAATTTTAATTTAAATAATGGTTTTTTTATGATTTTTTTTATAGTTAAAAAATAATTAGAAGTTAAAAAAAAGACTAAATCTAGAATTTATCTAATACTTCCTCAACTTCTTCTTTTGTAAACATTTTGAAACCGTTTTTAGTAATAGTAGCAACTAAAAAACCGTTTCCAGAGTAAACATCTCTTTCAGTAGCAGATTTAATACTTCTTAATGCTAACTCAACTGCTTCATCAGTAGTAATATCTTCATGGAATCTATCTTCAAGAACACCATATGCAAAAGTTGATCCAGAACCAGTTGATATGAAAGTATCTTTAACTGCTCCACCTGCTGCATCTAATGAGTAAATACTTGCACCTTCGCTATCAAAACCACCAATTAATATTTGAACATATGCTGGATTAGCACCTAATATATTGGAAGTAACAGTTGCAGCAGCATTAATGCTCATTTCTTCTCCATTTCTTAATTTATATAATGAAACTTCTGCACGCATGAGTTTCATTAAATTTTGTGCACCAGCTACAGAACCTGCAATTGTTGCACCAATATTATCATCAATTTTAAAGATTTTTTCAGCTACTTTGTGAGCTACAAGGTTACCCATACTAGCTCTTCTTTCACTTGCAAAAACTACACCATCACTGCAAGTGATACCAACAGTAGTTGTACCTTCTAATATTTTTTCATTACTCATAAGTAATCACATCGTAATAATATTAATTCATATTATTTTTATAATCTTATAATAAAGTTAAAATAATTTTTATAAAAAAATTAATTGCTCCTAATTTCTTATTCAAATATAAAAAAATTTAATTTTTTTTTTAAAATTTAAACAATTCTTGATAAATTTTATCTAAAATTATTAAAATCTTTCATAAAATTCTCATATTTTCAATTAATGTTTAATAGAGAAAATTTTTATAAAAAAATTACAATACTTGATTAATTTTTAGAAAAGATATTCATTAACAATTTTTTTTATATTTAAATAAAAAAGAATTTTTTTTTAAACAAAAAATATGGAACAAAAAAATAAGTCTTAATTTATTTATTATTATCAATATTAAAGTGAAAAAATACTAAAATAATAAATAAGTTCATATTTTTTTTATAATTATAATTATGTAACTATCTTAGTATTTAATGTTTTCTAAAAATCCAAATAAAAATAATAATAGATGAGGAATAATAAGTGAAGTATAAAATAATTGGGAAAATTTTAATAATAGATAATGAACTTGAAAATAGTTCGGACTATAATAATCTCCTTAAAAAGCATAATGTAGAAACTATAATTAAGATAAACTCCATAGATGGACAAATGAGAGAACCAACTATAAAAATACTAGCAGGAGAAAATAATACAGAAACAATACACAAAGAAAACGGTTGCTACTTCAAATTAGACTTATCAAAAGTCATGTGGGCAAAAGGAAATAATAATGAAAGACTAAGAATAAGTAAACTAGTTAAAAAAGGAGAAACAGTAACAGACATGTTCTCAGGAATAGGATACTTCACAATACCAATAGCAGTTCACAGCAAAGCAGAAAAAATTAATGCAATAGAAATAAATCCAAACTCACACCACTACCTACTAGAAAACATAAAACTAAACAATATAAATAAAAACAGAATAAATCCTATCCTTGGAGATTGCAACATAGAAACACCAAAATATAAAGCAGATAGAATAATCATGGGATATGTTAAAACAACACACCACTACTTAAACTCAGCAATAAATGGGCTTAAAAATAATGGAATATTACACTACCACGAAACAGTACCTGAAAAACTAATCGAAACAAGACCCTTAGAAAATATAAAAAAAGCAGCAGAAAACCGTGAAGTAGAACTAATAAATATTCAAAAAGTTAAAAAATACTCGCCAGGAGTATGGCATGTAGTAATAGATGCAAAAATAAATTAAAAAAAGTAGTATAATTTCTAAGATATTTCATCCTGTAACCTGGATGCTTTATCTAAAACATTAGAATCCACAAACTCAGAATTAATATACTTTTCATAAATAGCTAATCTCTCTTTTAACTCATATCCAGCATCATTAGTTAATCTTTGCAATTGATTAAATGTTGGCCAAGGGGATGTGGGATTAACATAATCATCAGTTAACGGTGAAACTCCTCCCCAATCATCCGTACCACAAAGTAAAAACACCTGATTAGTCTCCATATTCAAATTAGGAGGGACCTGTATACTAAGTTCATCTTTAAACAATATTTTACTAACACAAACAGTCCGTATCATATCTAAAAGAGAAGGCTCATCATAATCCCTCATACGTATACCTGGACTAGTAGTGAAATTCTGGATAATAATCTCCTGAATATGTCCATATTTATCAGATAATCTTTTAATATCTAATAAAGACTCAGCAATCTCCTCTTTAGTTTCACCAATACCAATTAACAAACCTGTAGTATATGGAATTTTAAGTTTACCTGCATTCTCAATAGTTTCAAGACGAACCTTAGGATTTTTACCAGGACTTTCCTTATGGGCAACAGTCTCCATTAACCGGGTAGATGAATTCTCAAGCATCATGCCCATAGAAACATTAACTTCCCGTAATTTTTTTAAAGTATCATAAGAGAAATTACCAGCATTAGTATGGGGTAAAAGATTAGTTTCTTCAAGAGTCATCTCACAAATATGGTAAATATAGTCATTCATATTATTGAAACCTAAAGATTCAAGTTTTTCTAATACTTTAGGTTCACAATCAGCATCTTCACCCATTGCAAACATAGCTTCTTTACAATTAAACTTCTCAGCTTCACGAAGTATACTTAAAACCTCATCTGGAGTTTTAAGAATAACTGCACCTTCATCATTTGGGTTTTTCTTAAATGCACAATAACCGCAGTCATTTTTACAAACCTCTGTTAAAGGTATGAAAACATTTTTAGAATATGTTATAGTGTTATTTTCGTGAGTGTTTGCAATTTTCATTAAGTCTATAATGTCACTAGATTTGGTATTTAATAATTTTACAATATTTTCTCTAGTTAGATTATCAAAATCCATATTAAACACATTTTTTATGTTTTTTCAAGCACTGCTTCTACGTACATTGGACCTAAATCAGTTTTATCTTTCCAGGTTGTTAGGAGTATTGTTGCACCTTCTACTCTGAATAGTTTTATTTTAACATCTGCACCCATTGCTTCGTATTCTTTTTTCATACGATTAAGTCCATTGGTATCTGTACCTGTTGGTATGTTTTCTTTTTTACGTATTTCTTCATCAGCAGTGGTTATGAATTTTTTAGCTACTTCTGATTCTAAGTCTAATTCTTCTCCACCTAGGAATTTCATTATTCTTTCTAGTTTTTCTGGCATGGTGGTGTATGAGTCGCGTAATGAGGATTTTCCACGAACTATTAGGAGTGTGTCACTGTTAAATGCTGCTCTTGATCCTGTGAATGATTTGTAGAATCCCATTATGTCTCCAGCAATTGCTTTTAAATCTACCATAAAATTTTACATCCCTATTTCTTCTTTTAATTCGCCTATTGTTGCGGTTCTTTCTGCAAATGCATTATGACGATGGATACTTTCTTGGTTTTCTTGTCTTACTGTGATTTGTGTATCATCATCTAAGTTTGAATATTTTTGTAATATTTTTTCAATCATGTTACGCACTGCATCTTCAACAAATACGGGGTTTTGATGTGCGTTCATTACAACAGCATTTTCATCAGGACGTTTAAGGAGTTCACATACTGGTGAGCTCATGGATTCTTCAATAATGTCTATTATGTCTTCACCTTTAACTACTTGATCATCTGGAACATCGATTATTATTGTTCCAACTCCTCTTTGATTGTGTGATGCGAATGTTACTGTGTCTAAAACTTTATTTAATGTTTCTTCATCTAAGAATTCAGATAATTTTGCACGGTCAGCTTCCATAACTGATTCTTGTGCACATGGGCAAACAGTCATTCCTACTACTTCTGCTCCGATACTTTTACGTATACTAATATTTCCTTCTTCGTCACGTGTTCCAACAGCTTTTGCTATGAGTTTTGTCATTTCTTGAGTAGGTTTTTTGGTAACTGGTGATTCTCTCATCATCATATAGTCACTACTCATTTGTACTTCTGCTATTGTTGCATAGCTGTGTTTTTTAAGTAGAGTATTAACAATTTCAGCACATATTGATTCTACTTCGAAATTATTTTTTTGTATAACTTCTTCCATAACTTCACTTATAGCTTCAGGATTTCTTGACATATGAACTCCTTTTTGATTATTTGGAAGATTTACAAATACATCGAATGTAGGTAATAGGATTATAGGTCTTTTATTTACTCTGTCTAATTTTAATAATTTTTTAACTCCTGTTACTCCAACTCTTGTTAATTCAACAGGAACTCGTGGTTTACCATCTTGTGTATCTGGGAAACAAACAGTCATTTTTTATTACATCTCCATTTTTTTTGTTTAACTTTTTTTTATAGGATATCTGCAGAATTCATATCTTCTTTAACAACATTTAAAACAGTTTGTGTGTATGTTCTTTCAATACCTGGTTCTTTTAACATTTCTTTAATAAATCGGTCTAGTTCTGCGGTGTCTCGGAATTTAGCTACTAGTATTGCATCATATTCTCCTGTAACATCGTATATTCCAACTACATTTTTTATTTCGGCGGTTTTTTTCTCCCAGTTTTCTAATTTTCCACCTTTAACTTTAACACCGATTATGCTTGTTAGGGTGAAACCTAAGCGTTTATGACTTAAAATAGGTGCAAATTTACTTATAACTCCTGTTTTAATCATTTTATCTAATCTGTTATGTACTGTTCCAACAGATATATTTAATTCTCTGGAGATTTGTCTGTAAGATGTTCTAACATCTTCATTAATTATTTTTAAGATTTTTATATCGATTTCATCTAATTTTGCAATGTCTTCATCTTTACTCATGATATTTTTCCCTTCTTTATTTATAATGCGAAAAGATTTTTGGGGATGTTTGCTAATTTTTAATATTATACATTATTTTTGAAAAAATTTTTTGTTCAACTATATTGTTGATTAAAATTATAAAATTTCAGGAATTTTATAAAAATTTTCTATAATTATTTATTTTTAACAAACTTTTGTTTAATATTATATCATTTTATGTTATTATTAAAATTTATTAATAAAATTTTATGGTGCTAATTCTTTTATAGTGTTTTTAATAACATTGATATTAGCATCTGTTTTAACACCTAAAGGTTTAAAATGAGTTCTAATAGCAATATAACCTTGTGATTTCAAAGAATCTAATATTTTATCCAGTTTAGGGGCACTAATTTTAAGATTTCTGCAAATAACATGAATATCATAAAAACCAAGAGGAGCATCAGATTCATTATAACAAGATTCTAAAAGTTTTAAAATATCCTCCTTCTGATTTAATTTTTTATCTTGACTAATAGTTATCATATTCTGAATAAAATCTTTATCTTGTATACTTCCAGTCCATAAAGGCCCAGCAACAGTATATTTAGTACCACAATACTCACAATTCTCTGGAATACTACTACTTAAACCATTAACAACACTATGATTTAGACAATTCCTACAATGAACGATATGTCCAATATTATTCTCAAGAGATTCATCTGTATTTTTAGAACCTTTTTTAACATGTAAATAAACACGCATATAATGTTCACTACTATGAGACATTAAAACTTCAACATACTTCTTATATTTTGCTAAGGTTAATGCAGCAAAACCAATCATAATCCTTATACCATTCTCATGACAATATTCACTTTTATATGGCTTAGCATTATATTTCCTAATACAAGGAGCCTTATAAGTTCCACATAATGCACTTGTATCAGTAGCAGTTAAACATAAAAGCCCATTTTTCTTAATACTATAAGCTGCAGAATCTATAAAATAAGAAGGTGTTCCAAAAGGATCTATATCAATAATATCATAAGCACCACGATTCTCCCGAAGTAACAAACTAGCCTCTTTTTGAGTTATCTCAACCTCAACACCATTTTCCTCAGCATTAAATCGACTATATTCATTAGCTAATGAACTAATATCATTAATAGTTATATTTCCAGCACCATCAATCTCCTTTTTATATCTAATACCACGTATACCACTACCACCAAACAAATCACAAATATTAACAGTTTTATCTAACATTTTCTGAAAACTTTGAATAGCAAGTATACTATTATCTCTATTAAATTCCATACGGGGATTATAAAATACAGGAGCATCAGATGATACCTTATTATACTCAGGGAATCTTATTTTAACTAATCCTTCCTCAATGGTTTTTTCATCATAATCTGTTTTTGAATTCATTTTAACTAATTCTCAATTTATTAATTTTATTCTAAGAAAATATTTTTTTTATTATTTCTTAATATAATATTAAATATTAATGAATTATAAAATTATAATATGATTATAAAATTATACATTTAAAAAATTCAAGTATTATTAAATAAAAAAAATATAGGGTGTTCGAGTATAATGGTAGATAAAATAAACATAGCTAAACCAATAATAGAAGAAGATGAAATAAATGCTGTTGTAGAAGTAATGAAATCAGGTATGATTGCACAAGGACCAAAAGTCCAAGAATTCGAAGAAAAATTCGCAGAATACGTTAACACAGAATATGCAATAACAACCAACTCTGGAACAGCAGCACTACATGTAGCATTACTAGCAGCAGGAATAAAAACTGGAGATGAAGTAATAACCTCACCATTCACATTTGCAGCATCAGGAAACTCTATACTATACACAGGAGCAAAACCAAAATTCACAGATATTGACCCAGAAACATACACACTAGACCCAAATAAAATAGAAGAAGCAATAACAGATAAAACAAAAGCAATACTACCAGTACAATTATATGGACAATCTGCAGACATGGATCCAATATTAGAAATTGCAGAAAAACACAACCTAAAAGTAATAGAAGATGCAGCACAAGCACATGGAGCAGAATACAAAAACAAAAAAGTAGGAAGCCTAGGAGATGCAGGATGCTTCAGCTTTTACCCTACAAAAAATATGACAACAAGCGAAGGTGGAATAATAACAACCAATGACAAAGAAATAGCAGAAAATGCAAAAATATACAAAGCACACGGAAGCTCCATAAAATACCAACACACAGTACTTGGATACAACTTCAGAATGACAGACATAGCAGCAGCAATTGGGATAGAACAACTTAAAAAAATAGACAAATTCAACCAAAAAAGAATAGAAAACGCAGCATACTTAACTAAAGGACTAAAAGATATAGAAGGAATAAAAACACCAACAACAAGAGAAAACTCAAAACATGTATTCCACCAATACACAATAAAAGTATCAAATGACAGAGACAAATGGGTAGAATACTTAACAGAAAACAACATAGGAACAGGAATACACTACCCAATACCACTATACAAACAACCATTATACAAAGATTTAGGATACCAACAAAACGAACCAATAACAGAAGAAACAGCAAACCAAGTAATATCAATACCAGTACATCCAAGCCTAACAAAAGAAGACCTAGACACAATAATAACTACAATAAAAGAAGGAAGTAAGACACTCTAAAAAAATATTCACTTCCTCCTCCTAATTTATTCAACACCACCACTAACACCCTAATAATTTTCTTTATTTTAAATTACTTTCAACACTATCAACTTTACTCTCTAAACTTTTATACTCTAAATCTCTTCTATCATCAATTTTTATAACACTATAAACACGATTAACTCCAAGCTTAAAAACAGCATCTTGAGCATCACGAATAACTGGATACAACTCCTCATAATTCTTAGCTTCAACTTGAGTACCCATACCAGTTAATTCATACTTCAAACCAGAATCTTTAATCACTTGAACTGCAGCACTAACATAATCTTTACAATTACAATCTTCACTTCCAATAGGAATTATACAAAAATCACAAGTTATCATAAAAAATATTTATATAACTAATTAAAACATAAAACTTACTAAAAAAAGGATAAATAAAAAAGGGCTAAAAAAATAATGGAAACTATAAATAAAAAAGAATTTAACAAAAAACTATTTGCACGAATAAACAAACTAATAAACGACTACCAACTAATAAAAGAAAACGAAAAAATAGTAGTAGCATTATCTGGTGGAAAAGACAGTGTACTAACACTACACGCACTAAAAAAATATCAAGAACAACTAAACTTCGAATTAATAGCAGTAAGTGTAGATGAAGGAATAGGAGGATACAGGCCTCATGGAATAGAATCTGCAATAAAAAATGCAGAAAAACTAAACATACCATTAATTCAAAAATCATTTAAAGAAGAAGAAAACTTCGCACTAGATGATATCTATAAAAATTTTAAAAGTGCATGCATGCCCTGTGGGGTATTTAGAAGAAATATACTAAATAAAACAGCATATGAATTAGAAGCAGATAAAATAGCAACAGGTCATAACCTTGATGATGAAATACAATCCTTTTTAATGAGCTTCTCACGGGGAGATCACATTAAATTCTCAAAATTCACACCAAAATTAGATCAAATACATCCAAAATTAGTACCTAGAATAAAACCATTATGGAACACACCAGAAAAAGAGGTAGGACTATGGGCAGTATTAAATGATATTGACATACACTTTGCAGAATGTCCATATAGTAATTTATCACTTAGAGCTAAAATTAAAGAATTTTTAAACAATGCTGAAGATAAAAATCCAGGTATTAAAAAACAGATAATGCAATCATTTAAAAAAGATTTAAAAATAAACTCCGCAATAGAAACAAGTCTTAATGAATGTCTAAAATGTGGAGAACCAACTTCTGGAAAAATATGTAATGCATGTGATATAAGAGAAGAATTAAAAGAAAATTTTTAGTTTCTAAGAATAATAAATGCCATATATGCTATAAACATTAGCATTAAAATTATTCCTTCTTTTGTATCTAATTTCTTATCTAATACAATAAAGACATAACAGAGTACTGTTGCAATTAACATCACTATTAAATCCATAAGCATACTACTATCTACGATAATAGGATTTATTAATCCACTTAATCCTAAAATTAATAGTATATTGAATATGTTACTTCCAACAATGTTACCTATTGCAATTCCAGTTTCTCCTTTTCTAACTGCTGTTAAACTAGTAACTAATTCTGGTAAACTAGTACCAATAGATACTATAGTTAAACCGACAAGTGTTTCACTCATACCTACACTTAATGCTAAAAATTTAGCACTATCAACAACAAGATCTGCTCCAAGAACAATTCCTGCTAAACTTATTATAATAATAAGTATACTAATTGGCAGATTATATTTTGGTTTATCGTAGTCTTTTTGATTTGATTTTCTAGCATTATAAACAAGATACACTACATATGCTATAATTATTATTAAGAATATTAGGCCTGTTATTCTACTTATTTGCCAAGTTAAAACTAAGATACCTGTTAATAATAAACTTATTGCAATTAGAAATGGAAAATCTTGTTTTATAATATTTTTATCTACTAATAATGTTCCTGCTAATGCACATGATCCAAGTATTAATAAAATATTAAATATGTTACTTCCAACAACGTTACTTATTGCAATCGCATTACTTCCCATTACTCCGGCGGTTATACTTACTGCAGCTTCAGGAGCACTAGTACCAAATGCAACAATAGTTAATCCTATAATAAGACTAGGTACTTTAAAAATATTCGCAACATTACTTGCTCCTTCTACAAAGTAATCTGCACCTTTTATAAGAATTACAAATCCTATAATTAATAATATAATATGTAAAATCATTTTAATCAAAAAGGGTAATTATTATTATTTTTTTTTATTCATCTATAGATTCAACACTACTATCTAATATTTCAGCGTCTTTTTTCTCTATTTTTCTCACAATTAACTTATCTATGTGGTGTCCATCAATAGATGCAATTTTAAAGTTAAATCCATCCCATTCGAACTTTTCACCAACATCAGGTATTTCACCACTATAACTTAGGATAAATCCTGCTACAGTTGTGTAATTGTCTTCTTCTTCTAATGGTAGTGGTTCTTCTATATGGAATAGGTCTTTAAATTCATCGATTGGGTATCTTCCTTCTATTAACCATGAACCATTTCTTCTTTTTATTGCTTTTGGTTCATCATCTTCATCTATTCCTGGAATATCTCCAACTATTCCTTCAAGTAAATCGTTTAATGTTATTAATCCTTCTAATGTTCCGAATTCATCTACAACTAATGCCATGTGAACATATTCATTATTGGATTTATATTTTTTCAGTAATTCCATTGAAGGTAGGTTTTCAGGAACTACTAATGGATTTTTTATATTTTTCTTTAATTCTAATTTGTTTTTTGTGAAAATTGAACTTAGTATATCTTTTGCTTGTATGACTCCTAGGAAATCATCAAGTTCTCCTTCTGCTATCGGGAATATGGATCTTTTACTTTCAATGACTTTTCTTTTCATTTCCTCTAAGTCTTCTTCTAAATCTATCCATATAATATCATTACGTGGAGTCATTATCATGTCTACTTTTTGTGCGTCTAGGCGGAATACTCTTTTTATGATACTTTCTTCTTCTTTTTCAATTGTACCGTCTTGTATTCCTTCTTTTATTAGTAGTTTGACTTCTTCTTGTGTTACAACATCATCATCTGATGGTTTGGATCCTAAAAGTTTTAGTATGAAGTTTGTTGATCCGCTTAAAGCATTAACAATTGGTTTTGCAATTGTTGTTATGTATTTCATTGATTTAGCACATTTAACTGCAGATTTTTCTGGATTGTTCATTGCAATACGTTTTGGAACGATTTCTCCAATGATTAAACTGAAGTATGTTGTTATAACTACAACAATTATCATAGCAACTGTATTACTTGTGCTTGGTGTTAAAAAGGCGGATAAATATTTTGCAATTGGTTGGGAGAATGTAGCTCCACCTAAAGCCCCTGTAAGTATGCCTATTAATGTTATTCCCACTTGTATTGCTGATAAAAATTCATTCGGGTCATCTAAAAAGTTTAAGATGATATGTGCTCTGCGTTCTCCGTCACGTTCCATTTTTTGCAATGTGACTTTTTTTGATGATACAATAGCTATTTCAGCTAATGATAAATATGCGTTAAATAAAATTAAAACAGCGATAAGTATTATTTCAAAATAAATTTCGTACATAATGCATTCCTGATATGAAAAAATTATTAATATTTTTTTTAGTGTTTTAGTTTGTTAGCAGTTATAAAGCCTGTTCCTCCATAAATATCTTCCTGCATTTGTTGAACGGCTTCTGCTGCTTGTGCTTGTGTTTCAACTTTTTTAAATATTCTTCTTTCTTTAACTTTTAGGGTTTTACCACAGGTGCATTTTCTAGTTTTAACACCTTCCTTGGCATATAATACCCTTCCACAACCACAACGGAAAATATAATACATTTTTTAAAATCTGTTCCCCTTAATAATATTATAATATTTTTATTTATTTTTTTTTAAGTATATAATATTAGTTTTAATATTATATTTAAAGTATTTGCATAAAGAGTGGAATAAATACTTGTGATGGTAAAATGACTAATGTAGCAATACTAACACTTATATTAGTACCAACAACAACTAATAATATTCTAAAAATATTATTATTCCATAAATCTCTTAAAGATTCGATTTTATTAAGATTTTTAATATCTTTTTTACGAACTTTTCTATATTTAACCTCTGTTAATCCACTAAACCATCCAGCAGCTAATAATGGGTGAATAATTGTTAACGGTGCAACAATTCCTCCAACAATTGCTGATTGGATTTTACTTCCACTAAGAATAGAGCCTAAAAAACCCATAATCATACTAATTCCAACGAATTCTAGTAGATTCCATTGGATACTAATACCTTTTATAAATGCAAGAAAAAATATCACAACAAAAAGTATTGGAATCAATGCTAGGATAATTTTTAGCCATGGTATTCCTTTTTTCTTTTCAACGGTGTTTAACTCACTTATTGGAGGTAGTGTTTCAGGTTTGTCTAAGTATTCTTCTATTCCTGCTTTATGCCCTGCACCTACGACTGCAACAACTTTGTCTTCTGGAATATTTAGTATGCTGTTTGCAAGGTATGCATCTCTTTCAGCAACAAGTGTGTGGTATACTTCAGGTGATTCTTCTTTGAAGTAGCCCATTACTTCTTCTAGCATCTCATCACTTTTAAGGTCTTCAACATCTACTTCTTCTTCATCTCCGGTTATAAAGCTTACAAGGAGGTTAAAAATAAATTTAATTT
>CAYSIF010000010.1:0-38387 GCA_964431035.1 uncultured Methanobacteriaceae archaeon
CATGGGACAAATATTATCTAGATTCGAACAAAAAGGTCTTCAATTAAAAGCAATCAAATTAATGAAAATAAGTGAAGACTTAGCAAAAGAGCATTATGGAGAACATTCCGAAAAACCATTCTTCAACGACTTAGTTGAATACATCACCTCTGGCCCAGTATTAGCAATGGTAATTGAAGGAGACGATGTAATAAGTTTAATCAGAAAAATGGTAGGTGCAACTAATCCACAAGAAGCAGACCTCGGAACAATCAGAGGAGACTTCGGTATAGTAACAGGAAGAAACATAATACATGCATCTGACGCACCAGAATCTGCTGAAAGAGAAATCTCATTATTCTTCAATGAAGATGAACTCGTAGATTATGATATGGTGGATAATAACTGGATTTATGAATAAATTTTATTATTTAACAATATAATAATCGGATGATAAAAAAAATTTTAATAACATGTTTATGTATTTGAGTGGAGTAGAAGAAAAATGGCTATGAAAATAAGATCACCAATAGTATCCGTTTTAGGACATGTGGATCATGGAAAAACAACATTATTAGACTATATAAGAGGAAGTACAATAGCAGATAAAGAAGCTGGAGGAATAACTCAACATATAGGAGCTACAGAAATCCCAATGGATACAATAGAAGACATATGTGGAGATTTTATTAAAAAACTTTCAATAAAAGACGTCATACCAGGACTATTCTTCATAGACACTCCAGGACATGCAGCATTCACCTCTCTAAGAAAAAGAGGAGGAGCACTAGCAGACCTAGCAATATTAATAGTGGACATAAATGAAGGTTTCAAACCACAAACAATAGAAGCTATAAATATTCTAAAAATGTACAAAACACCATTTATCGTAGCAGCTAACAAAGTAGACAGAATATTCGGATGGGAATCACACCCAGATAAATCATTCTCCGAAAGCTTCCAACAACAAGCAAACAGTGTACAACAAGAATTAGATGTTAAAGTATACGAACTCGTAGGAGAATTACACAAACAAGGATTCCAATCAGAAAGATTCGACAGAGTATCAGACTTTGCAAGCACAATAGCAATAATACCAATAACTGCAAAAAATGGTGAAGGTATAATAGAACTAAACGCAATGCTATTAGGTTTAGCTCAACAATACCTAACAGAACAATTAGAAATACATGAAGAAGAACCTGCAAAAGGAACTGTACTAGAAATCAAAGAAGAAGTCGGTTTAGGAATGACAGTAGACACAATCATATATGATGGTGTTCTAAGAACAAATGATGAAATAGCTTTAATGACTAAAAATGAAGTACTAACTACAAAAGTCAGAAGCATACTAAAACCATCACCTCTCAATGAAATGAGAGATTCCAAACACAAATTCGATAAAATAGATGAAATAGTTGCAGCTGCAGGAGTAAAAATAGCTGCTCCAGACTTAGATGAAGTTGTATCAGGTTCCCCATTACGTGTTATTAGTGATAATGAAAATGTTGAAGACGAACTCCTTCAAGAACTTGAAGACATAACAATAGACACTGAAGACACTGGTGTTCTAATAAAAGCAGACACACTCGGATCACTAGAAGCAGTAGTTAATGTATTAAATGCTGCTGAAATACCAATAAGATCTGCAGATATTGGTGATGTTAATAAAAAAGATGTTATCAAAGCATCAATATCCAAAGAAGAAGACCCAGACCATGGTGTTATAATAGCATTCAATGTTAAAATACCTTCAAAAGTTCAAAAAGATATTGAAGATAATGATATCAAAGTATTCCAAGGGGATGTAATATATAAAATAGCAGAAGACCATGAAGAATGGTTAGAAGAACGCAGACAAGCTGTTAAAAAACAGTTACTCAACTCTCTAATAAAACCTGCTAAAATAAACATACTTCCAAAACTTATCTTCAGACAATCCAAACCAGCAATATGTGGTATCGAAGTTATCAACGGTACAGTTAAACCAGGATACTCCCTTATGAACAATAAAGGAGAAATAGTTGGTAAAATTGCAAGTATGGAAGATAAAGGAGAATCTTTACCAAGTATGAGTAGAGGTCAAAGAGTAGCAATGGCAATAGATGATGCAATTGCAGGTAAAGATTTCGATGAAGGAGACGACTTATACGTTGACGTACCAGAAAAACACTACAAAGTCATTGAACGTAAATTTAAAGACAAACTTACAGAAGATGAACTTGAATGTTTAGATGAACTTATTGAAATTAAACGAGAAGTTGAACCTGATTGGGGTAAATTCGGTTTATTTGAATAAAATAAATATTTTTTTATCATTAAAAAAATTCAGATTAATAAAATAAAATAAAAAAATAAGAAAAAAATAAAATTCGGAGGAATATAAGTTGGTATTTAAAATTGTTGTATCTGATAATGCTGAAACTTACCAAATTGAAGCAGAAGAAGCTAAACAACTAATAAATTTAACCATTGGCGATGAATTTGACGGAGACAGTATAGGATTACCAGGTTATTCTTTAAAAATCACTGGTGGTAGTGATAAAAACGGTTTTCCTATGAGAAAAGATATTGATGGTCCTAGAAGAGTTAAAAGCTTATTATCTGGTGGAATAGGATACAAACCTCAAGCAGACGGTGTAAAAAGAAGAAAAACCGTTAGAGGAAACACAATATCTGATGATATTGTTCAAATCAACACTATCGTCGCTAAAGCAGGTAACAAAACATTAGCTGAAATATTAAATCCTGAAGAAGACGAAGAAGCTGCTGAAGAATAAATTTTTTCTTCAATAGTTCTCTAATTCATTAAATTTTTTTAAAATATTTTTTTAAATATAAAAAATATTTCAAAATTCAAAAATAAAAAAAATAAAATTATGTAGGTGTAATTACTGTGACAGTACAATCTGATGTTAATATAGGATTAGTTGGTCATGTAGATCATGGTAAAACAACTCTTACTAAAGCTTTATCTGGAGTATGGACCGATACTCATAGTGAAGAAACTAAAAGAGGTATTAGTATACGTTTAGGTTATGCTGATATTGAATTTAGAAAATGTCCAAAATGTGATGAACCTTTATGTTACACTACTCAAAAAACTTGTGAACACTGTGGTAGTGAAACTGAACTTGTAAGACAAGTTTCATTTGTTGACGCTCCTGGACACGAAACTTTAATGGCTACTATGTTATCTGGTGCAGCAATAATGGATGGAGCTGTTCTTGTAATAGCTGCTAACGAACCATGTCCACAACCACAAACTAAAGAGCATTTAATGGCGCTTGATGTTATTGGTGTTAAAGATGTTATTGTTGTTCAAAATAAGATAGATATTGTTCCTAAAGAAAGAGCTATTGAAAGTTATAAAGAGATTAAAGAGTTTGTTAAAGGTACTTGTGCAGAAGATGCACCAATAATACCAGTTTCAGCTCAACAAGGATCAAATATTGATATTCTTATTGAAGCTATGAATAAAATTATTAAAACTCCAAAACGTGATGCAGATAAACCAGCACGTATGTATGTTGCAAGATCATTCGATATTAATAAACCAGGTTCCCCACCAAAAAAGATTAAAGGTGGAGTAATCGGTGGAAGTCTTGTACAAGGAACATTAAAAATGGGAGATCCAATAGAAATACGTCCAGGTATCAACATAGGTGAAGGAAAACATAGTAAATGGAAAACCCTCACAAGTGAAATTGTTGGACTAGAAGTTGGAGGAAAAGATGTAGAAGAAGTAGGACCAGGAGGTCTTATCGGAGTAGCTACAAAACTCGACCCAGCACTAGTTAAAGCAGATACACTATCTGGAAGTATAGCAGGACAACCTGAAACATTACCTGATGTTTTAACAGAATTCGAAATGAAAGTAGAATTACTAGACCGTGTTGTTGGAACAAAAGAAGAAAGAGAAGTTTCACCAATCAAACTAAAAGAACCATTAATGATTAACTGTGGAACAACAACAACCATAGGAGTAGTAACTAAAGTCTCAAGTAATGTTAGTGTAGTTCTAAAATTACCAATATGTGCAGACCCAGGTGACAGAATAGCACTAAGCCGAAGAGTCGGAGCACGTTGGAGACTAATTGGATTTGGAATAATCCAATAAAAAAACATAAAACATATTAAGAGGTTATTAAAACATTATCATGAAATCCGAAAAAGAGGTATATATAGACACAAATTTTTCATGATTCCCTTTCAGTTCAATATAGACATTATAGAAGAACTTGAAAAAGCCTTACCCTCTTATAAACTTGTAACCACACAATTCATAATAAATGAATTAAAAGGTTTATCAAGAAATAAAAAAGGCAAAATAAGGGTTAATGCAAAACTAGCATTAAAATATGCTAAATCAAGAAACATAACAATAAAAAATATACCTTTACAAGAAAACGAAACAGTTGATGATGCCTTAATAAGAATCAGTAAAGTAATAGCAACAAACGACATAGAACTAAAGAAAAAGGCAAAAAATCAAGGAAAAACAATAGTATACTTACGACAAAAACGATATGTTATGATAGATGGACATATATAAAAAAAATTTAATAATCATATTACTATTATAAAAAAAATAAATATTATCAAAAAAAACTTAAAAAAAGGTGGATTAAATGAATTACTGGAAAGATATAGAACCTGGAGAAGATATACCTGAAGTATTCAATGCAATAATCGAAGTCCCAAAAGGATCAAGAAACAAATACGAATACAACAAAGACAATGAAATATTCATGCTAGATAGAGTATTATACTCTCCATTACACTATCCTGCAGACTATGGTTTCGTACCACAAACAATCTACGACGACGGAGATCCAATGGATGTACTCGTACTAATGGATCAACCAACATTCCCAGGATGCTTAATTGAAGCAAGAGCAATAGGAATAATGGGAATGATAGACGGTGGAGACGCAGACTATAAAATACTAGCAGTACCAGTAAACGATCCACGCTTTGATGAAATCAAAGACATTGATGATGTCCCAGAACACTTAAAAAAAGAAATCAAACACTTCTTCCAAGTATACAAAACTTTAGAAGGAAAAGAAGTAGAAGTACTAAACTGGGAAAATGCAGAATCTGCAAAAAAAGAATTGAAAAAATCAATCGAAATGTATAAAGAATTATAAAATAAAAATTATTTAAATAAAAAAAATTTCAGAGGGGAATAAATCTTGTATTATATGAGTAAAATAGAAGACACAGTAAGAATCCCACCTTACCGCTTCGAAGAAGACAGAAAAGCTGTTGCTATAGAAACCCTAAACGAAAAATACAATGGAGTTCTTGACAAAGAATTAGGGCTTATGGTTTGTGTAAACAGCATAGACGAACTAGGAGAAGGAAAACTCATAATGGGTGACGGAGCAGCATTCCACAAAGTAAAATTCAATGCTATATTCTACAAACCAGAACAACAAGAAATTGTAGAAGGAGAAGTAATCGAAATAGCAGAATTCGGAGCATTCGTAAGAATGGGACCAATGGATGGATTAGTACACGTATCACAAGTCACCGACGACTACATAAACTATGACAACAAAAGAGGAGCATTAATAGCAAAAGAATCCAACAAAGTCCTAGAAGAAGGAGACCAAGTACGAGCAAGAATCGTAGCACTAAGCCTAAAAGGAAAATCCATAAAAACCAGCAGAATAGGATTAACCATGAGACAAAACAATCTAGGAAAACTAGAATGGATTGAAGAAGCAAAAAGAAAACAAAAAAACAAAAAAGCAAATAAGAAGGAATAAACCATGGCAGAAAAAGCATGCACAGTATGTAAAAGAATAGCTCAAGGTGACAGATGCCCAGTATGTAAAAGCCCAACAAGCGACAACTGGAGCGGACTACTAATCATAACAGATCCAGACCAATCAAAAGTAGCACAAGAACTCAACATAACCTTACCTGGTGAATACGCACTAAGAGTAAGATAAAAAAAATAAGAAAAAAACCTACTGGAAAAAGAATCAAAAATGTTATTCCAAATAGACGAAAACAACATATCTGAATTCAAAGAACCATTAGGAAAGCTCTATCCTAACTTCGATGATGCAATAGAAGATATAAAAAAAGCAGAATTCTTAATCTCAGTAGGAGACCAAACAACTAAAAACTTATTTGACAACAAAATAATACCTGATTTAAGTATTATCGATAATATTATACAAAGAAAAAATCATAATTATGATATAATACAAGAAAACAATATCCTAGAAGCTGAAAATCCTCCAGGTACAATTACACGTAATCTATGGGAAACCATAGATTCTGCAATAAATTCTACAATAAAAGACAACACAAAACGTCAAATTGTAGTAAATGGGGAAGAAGATCTTGCAGTTCTTCCATGCATACTAATTGCACCGCAGGAAACAATAATCCTCTACGGACAACCAAACGAAGGATTAGTATACTTAAAAGCTTGTGATGTTATAGAAAAAGCAAAAAAACTAATGTCTTATAACAAAATAAAAAATAATTGAGGTTTAAAATATGGAATACACAATTCTCGAAGAAAAAGAAAACAAATTATTAAGCAGAAAAGAAGTAAAATTCGAAGTAGACTACGAAGGAGAAGCAACACCTGACATAATATCAGTAAAAAACAAACTCGTAGCATTACTCGGAACAAAAAAAGACTTAATCGTTGTAGACAACCTCCAACCAAAATTCGGTGAACCAGTAGGAGAAGGTTACGCAAAAATCTACAACAACAGAGAAGCATTAAACGAAATCGAAACACCAAGTGTACTCGAAAAGAACAAAGAACCAGAACCAGAACCAGTTGAAGAAGACGAAGAAGAAGCAGTAGAAGAAGCTACTGAAGAAGCAGAAGAATAAATAAAAAAAATCTTATTTGGAGGATAAAATAAAATGAAAGTAAGCAGCCTTTACAAAGTAGACGGAGACAAATTAGAAAGAAAAAACAAAATCTGCCCAAAATGTGGAAACGGAGTTTTCATGGCAGACCACAAAGACAGATTATCCTGCGGTAAATGCGGATACACTGAATTCAAAAAATAAATAAAAAAAGTTTTAATTAAATATTAAAAAACTTTTTTTCATATTAAATTTTTATATAAAAAATTTTCAAATTTTTATAAAATAACTATTTTTAAAACCATTTTAATTACTATTTTTTTATTATAAACATAATTTTCTAGATTTTTCCACTTTTTTTAATATATTTAATATACTTCTTAAAAAATAAATATATACTAAATTAAATATTTGATTCTTTTTTTGGAGTTGAACTGATGAAAATTAGAAGTGGAAGACTAGCAAAGGAAATGACAAACGAAGCAGAAGAATACACATCTTCTCTTGAATTTGATAAATACATCTTTAAAGCAGATATTAAATGTAACATGGCACATACAATAATGCTTAAAGAAGAAAATATTATAGACCCAACAATAGCAGATAATATTGTAGCATCCTTAACACAATTACAAGAAGAAGGTTATGATGCATTAGAATTTGATCCTAGTGTTGAAGATGTTCATATGGCTGTTGAAAATTATGTTACTAAACAAATTGGTCCTGATGCTGGTTTTATGCACACTGCTAAATCAAGAAATGATCAGGTAGCAACAGATATACGTTTAGTTTTAAGAGATAAAATTAAAGAAATAAATGAAGAAATTTTAAACTTCATAAAAGAAATTGTAGTTTTTGCACAAGATTATAAAGAATCAGTATTTATTGGATTTACACATTTGCAACATGCTCAACCAATAACAATTGCACATCACTTAATGGCTTATGCACAAAGTTTAAAAAGAGATTATTTAAGATTAAAAGATACTTATAAAAGAGTTAATATTAATCCATTAGGTTCTGCTGCAATGACTACTACTAGTTTTCCAATTAATAGAGAGTTAACTACTAAATTATTAGGTTTTGATTCATATATGGAGAATAGTATGGATGGTGTTTCATCAAGAGATTTTATTGCTGAAACTGTATTTGATTTAACACAGTTATGTACAACATTGTCTCGTATATGTGAAGAATTAATTTTATGGAGTACTTATGAGTTTAATATAATTACTATGGCTGATGAGTATTGTAGTACTAGTAGTATAATGCCACAAAAAAAGAATCCTGATGTTGCAGAAGTAGCAAGAAGTAAAGCAACGAGAGCTAATGGTGAATTAACAACAATTTTAACTATGCTTAAAGCATTACCTTATACTTATAATCGTGATTTACAGGAAGTAACTCCTCATTTATGGAATGTGGTTGATAATTCTCTTGCAACATTAAAAATTGTTAAACATATGTTATTAACTGTAAGTTTTAATGAAGAAAGATGTTTGGAGTTAGCAAGAAAGAATTTTGCAACTGTAACTGATTTAGCTGATTTAATGGTTAGAGAAGCTAAAATACCATTTAGAACTGCACATAAAATTGTTGGTCGTGTTGTTAATAATGCTGTAGATAATGGTTGGGAGGCTGAAGATATTACTTCTAAGTTTATTGATGATGTTTGTGTTGAGTTAGAGTTGGATACTTTGAATTTAGATGATAAACTGGTTCATGATGCTTTAAATCCATTGGAAAATGTTAAGATGAGAAAGGTTCCTGGTGGTCCTTCTCCTGAGATGGTTACTCTTGCAATGGATAATATGAATTCTTTTATTGATGAGGAATTATCATAATTTTTTTTTAGATAACTTTTTATATATTTAAAATATAAGACTTAACTAAGTTAACTGATAAAAATTGTTAACACACACAAAAAAATAAAGGTGAAACATAAAAATGTCAATATACGACTTTGAAGTAGAAGACCTACAAGGAAACATGGTCTCCCTAAGAGAATACGAAGGAAAAACAATACTAATCGTAAACAGTGCAACCGAATGCGGACTAACACCACAATACAACGGACTAGAACCACTATACGAAAAATACAAAGACCAAGGATTCATAATACTCGACTTCCCATGTAACCAATTCAGAGAACAAGCACCAGGAACAAGCGAAGAAATAGCAAAAACCTGCCAACTAAGATTCAACATACAATACCCAATATTTGCAAAAGTAGATGTAAATGGTGAAAACGAAATACCACTATACACATACCTCAAAGAACAAAAAGGATTCCAAGGATTCGACCACAGTAAAATGGGATTAATGCTAAGAGGAATATGTAAAGCAATGGACAAAGACTACAAGAAAAACCCAGACATAAAATGGAACTTCACAAAATTCCTAATAGACAAAGAAGGAAATGTAGTCGAAAGATTTGAACCACCAATAGAAGCAGATAAAATAGAAAAAAAATTAGTAGAAATACTCTGATGACTTATGGATAGAGATCAACGAATAGTAAAAACAAGTATAATAGGAATAATAGTAAACCTAATACTTGTAGCTTTCAAAGCAACAATAGGAATACTAGTAAACAGTATAGCAATAACATTAGATGCAATAAACAACCTAACTGATGCATTATCCTCAATAATAACAATAATAGGAACAAAACTCGCAGGACGAGCACCTGACAAAAAACACCCATTTGGATACGGAAGAATAGAATACTTCTCATCAGTAATAATTGCAATAATAATCCTAATAGCAGGACTAACAGCACTACAAGAATCAATACCAAAAATACTAAACCCAGTAGTTGCAAACTATGACTTCATCTCCATATTCATAATAGCAGTAGCTGTAGTAGTTAAATTCGTACTGGGAAGATATGTAAAAAAAGTAGGAGAAGAAATAAACTCCCAATCACTAATAGCTTCTGGAAGCGACGCACTATTCGACTCAATCCTATCCCTATCAACAGTAGTAGCAGCAATAATAAGCATAATCTGGCACATAAGCATAGAAGGAATACTAGGAACAATAATAGCAGTAATAATCATAAAAACAGCAATAGAAATCCTATCAGAAACAGTAAACAGTATGATAGGAACAAGAGTAGATGAAGAACTAACAGACAAAATAAAAGAAGAAGTATCAGCATTCGACAATGTACTAGGAGCATACGACTTAACATTACACAATTACGGACCAACACAACTAATGGGATCCATACACATAGAACTACCAGACTCACTAACAGCAAAAGAAATACACGTACTAACAAGAAGAATAGTAATGAAAATATACTCAGACTATGGAATAATACTAACAGTAGGAGTATATGCATCAAATACAGATAATCCACAATATGCAGAAATCAAAGAAAAACTACAAAAAATCATAAACGAAAAATCCGAAATATTACAAATGCACGGATTCTATGTTGACGCAGAATTAAACCTAATAACATTTGATTTAATAATAGACTTCGATGCAGAAGATCCAAGTGAAATAAAAGATAATGTAGTAAAAGAAATTAGTGAATTATATCCAGAATTCAACTTTGATGCAATATTAGACAGAGACTTCAGTGAATAATTAATAAATGGAGATAAAATTATATGTCAGAAGAAATACTATTTGGAAAAGGAATAGAAAACCCATTTGGAGAATTCTTTACAGGAAAAAGTTACTTAAACATGCTAGTAACAGAAGGAAATGTAACTGTAGGTAATGTTACATTTGAACCAGAATGCAGAAACAACTGGCATATACATCATGCAACAAAAGATGGTGGACAAATACTACTAGTTACAGAAGGTGAAGGCTGGTACCAAGAATATAATGAAAAACCACGTAGATTAAAACCTGGAGATGTAGTTGTAATACCTGCAAATGTTAAGCATTGGCATGGAGCAAGCAAAAACTCCACTTTCACACACCTGGCCATAGAAGTTCCAGGTGAAAATACAAGTAACGAATGGTTAGAACCAGTAAGTGATGAAGAATATAATAAACTAGAATAATTTATACTACTTGGAGGATTATAATATGGTTAACTATGAAGAATTAAAATATGAAGATTTGGCTAATTTAACTGAGGAAGAACTTAAAAATTTTCCAATGGATATTTACTATAAACTTTGTCAAGAAGACCCAGATCATTTTGTTACACATGAAGTTGTTATTGAATAAATTTTTAATTTATTCTTCAAACAATTCATCTAATTTTTTATCAAACTCTTCATCAGTTAAATCATCATCGTTATAGTCTGTTTCTTCATTAAAATCTTCTTCATAACTTTCATGAGATTGTTTTAAAATTTCCTCACGATTTTCGTTCCAATTTTCCTGAATTTCTTTTTGCAATTCCTCATCAGCTTCTATAATTGGACCAGTGTAATCACAGTCATAACATAGCCATCTGCTCCAAACTTGAGGAATTATCCATTTAACCTTTTCAGATCCACATCTTGGACAAATTTTTTTATCCATAAAAATCACCCTTTATTTTGTTTTATAAAAACTCCAAATTAATTTCAATGCTTCTCCAGGTTCTAATACATTAGAACGTGTTTCTCTTAAAATTCTTTGTATACTATATTTTTTCATGTGAGGATTCTTTTTATGTGCCTCGTATAATAATGGGCATCCATATCCTTCAATACTTTTAATATTATATTTCTTATTTAAACGTTTGTGTTCAGTTTTAGTACTGCTTATTGTTGCAGGTAAATTTAGACGATAAACATTTTCTGCTTGTTTTGTTATACATTGTGTACCTGTAGATAACATATCTCCATAGATAACTAATGGAATATTGTGTTTTTGGGAATATTTATTTACTTCTTCTTCAATAACTTTAGAGCATCTTCCACATGGGTGGTATGTTCCATTTAGGGAGTTTTCAATTATGTCTCCATAGTCTACTTTGATGTATTGGTGTTTTATGTTTAATGTTTGTGTTATGTTTTCTATGTTTTCTTTAAATTGTTTTGGAAGTACTATGGTTCCTGGATCTACTGTTATTGCAATTGGATTGAATCCTAGCATTTTTGCTATTATTATGCTGAAGGTACTGTCTGCTCCTCCTGATAATGCGATTATTGCTTCGTGTTCTTTTTCTTCGTATTTTTTATTTTTTAGGTATTCTTCTAGGTTGAATGTGTATATGTTGTTTATTCGGTCGTTTAGTGTTTCTTTAAGGTTTTTTAATGAGTTTTTTGCAATTTCTGGGTTTTCTTTTGTAAAGTCGTTTAGGGTTTCAAGGGATAGTTGCATTCTGTATTTTTTGGTTATGTAGTCTGGGTAGCTTTCAACGTGTATTGTGTTTATGTTTACTTCTTCTTTGAGTTTTCCTACTACCCATCCTCCTTTTCCTATTATTGTTGATTTGTCTGGTCGGTCTTTTGTTATTATCCATAGTTCTTTGTTGTCTTCTTTGTATATTGTTTCGTGTATGTTTATTTTTATATCGTCGTGACCTATTTCTTTTCTTATTTTGTATATTTTTTCAATTAATTCTTTGTTATTAATCAAAAAACTCATTCCTTGTATTACTTTTCTAAATATAACTATTGTTAATTTAAGTTTTTTATAATATTTAACAATTTTTACAAAAAAATTAATTCCAATATAAAAAATTACTAATATCATTCTATTCTAAATAAAAAAGCTAAAACATTGGTAATTTTCATAAAAACAACCAAATAATACTATTTAGGATATCCTAAAACCCTCAGTTTATAGTAAAGTATATATACTCCTACCATACAATTATTAATAACCCAAACTATAATGAGGTGAAATATAGTATGGATTACAAAAAACTAAAAGGTACAAAAACCGAAAAAAACCTAGAAGCAGCATTTGCTGGAGAATCACAAGCAAGAAACAAATACGATTTCTATGCAAGCAAAGCTAAAAAAGACGGATATGTACAATTCCAAAAAATATTTGAAGAAACCGCACATAACGAAAAAGAACATGCAAAAATATGGTTCAAATATTTACACGAAGGAGAAATACAAGATACTGAAACAAACCTCATAGATGCAGCAGCAGGAGAACACTACGAATGGACAGAAATGTACAAAGAATTCGCAGACACTGCTGAAGAAGAAGGGTTCGATGAACTAGCACACAAATTTAGAGAAGTAGCAAATATAGAAAAAGAGCACGAAGAAAGATACAAAAAATTATCAGAAAACATAAAAGAAGATCGTGTATTCAAAAGAGAAGAAGAACAAGAATGGCACTGTCAAAACTGCGGATATATCTTCAAAGGAAAAGAAGCCCCAGAAGTATGTCCAGTATGCAACCACCCACTAAGCTTCTTCCAAATAAGACAAACAAACTACGAATAATTAAAATTTTAATTATTCACTTTTTTTTATCTTTTTTTTATTTAAACCGGTTATCAGATTTCTGATGCTTAGCCTTACTATAATTATTTTCAAACCAACCAATTTTCAAATCACCAACCGTATCTTCATATAACTGAGGAACATAAGGCTTAATATCAATTAAAGGAGTTCCATTAAGAATATCCACATTGGAAACATACAAAACATTACCTTCCACTTTATCTAAACAAACAATAGATGAACCAACAGGATTAGGTCTCTTAGGAGATCTTGTTGCAAAAATACCATGGGTATGAGTATCCATAAAAGGCTTAACTTCTAAAGAATAACCATCTACCTTATGAAGAAAATATAATAAATTAAGATGTGAAAAACCTTCAATATCTCTTAATCCATCCTGATACTTATCTTTTATAACAATTTTACCAACAACTCCTTTAGCACCAGTTGGTTGAATTGGCATTCCCTCAACATCATCAAACTCACTATATAATGTACCAATGGACTCAAATTCTATTTTCATATAATCATCATATCATTTTTTTTAATTAAATTTTTTAAAATACCGATTACTTTATAAGTAAATATAAATATTATAAAGATATTATATAATAATATTATAAATCATTAAATAATAATTTTTAGTGCATATATATTAAAAAAATAATAGGAGATTTGTACTTTTATGCCAAGTTTTTTCGGAAGAAAAGAAGAAAATGTTATTGACGCTAATAATCCAGTTTTATTAAAAAACAATATACAAATTGGTGTTAATTATAAACGCTTCAGTAAAAGTCCTGTAATTGGAATAAATCCGATAATACGTTCTAATACAATAATATATAATGATGTAGTTATTGGAGATAACTTTAAAACAGGGCATAATGCAGTTATCCGTGAACGCACAAGTATTGGAGACAATGTTCTCATAGGTACTAATACATTAATAGAAGGGGAATGTATTATTGGTAATAATGTAAGCATACAATCTAATGTATATATTCCTAGAAATACTATTATTGAAGATAATGTTTTCATAGGTCCATGTTCATGTTTCACAAATGACCGTTACCCAATACGTGTAGGTTACAAATTAAAAGGACCACGTATACGTAAAGGAGCATCTGTAGGAGCAAATACCACATTCTTATCCAATATTGAAGTTGGTGAAGGAGCAATGATAGCAGCTGGAGCTATTGTAACTCGAAGTGTTCCACCATTCTACTTAGCTATAGGAACACCTGCTAGAATAAAACCACTAGCAGAAAAATTAAGAGTTCCAAACGATATTTAATTTTTTCACAAATATTTATAATCATTATTTTACAAATTTTTAATTTAAAAAATTACAAAAAAAGATTTTATTTTTTTAAGAGGAGCTATAGAATTCTTATGATACTTAAAGACTGGTGTTCATACTGTGGTGAATGTGCTGGAGTATGTCCTAAAAATTTAATCATAGTTAAAGAAGCAGATGTAATATTTAATGAGGAAGAATGTGCAAAGAATTGTACAACATGTGTAGATGCTTGTCCAATTAATGCAATTGAAAAAGAATAAATTCTTAAGGGAGATAAATTGTTATGATTGAAACTGATGTATTAGTAGTAGGTTCAGGACCAGCAGGTTCAACAGCAGCAAGATTTGCAGCACAAGAAGGATTAGATGTAATATTAATAGATAAAAAAGAAGCAATAGGTTCACCAAAAAGATGTGCTGAAGGAGTAAGTAGACACGGACTCGAAAGAGTAGGTGTAGAAATAAACCCACGTTGGGCAACCCGTAGAATAACAGGTATACGCTTAACCTCACCAGACGGAACAACAGTATGGTTAACAGAAGACAAACTCCACGAAGTAGCAGATGGATATGTTGTTGAACGTAAAGTATTCGACAAATACCTAGCTATGGATGCAGGAAGAGCAGGAGCAAAAATATACATCAAAACACTAGCAACTGGATTAAGACGTGATGATGATGGACAATTCATAGTATCCTGTGTAAGAATGGGAGAAGAATTCGAAATAAAATCAAAAATACTAATTGCTGCAGATGGACCAGAATCCCACATAAGCAGATGGGCAGGACTTAAAAACTCATCAACCAAAGTAAAACACATGGAATCTGGTGTACAATACGAAATGTGTAATGTTAAAATACCAAACACAGATGTTCTTGAATTCTACTTTGGAAGTGTCTCCCCTGGAGGATATGTATGGATATTCCCTAAAGAAGGAGATATTGCAAATGTTGGATTAGCAGTTATTCCAGAAATGGCAGATAAACCAGCAATAGAATATTTAGATGATTTCATTGCAAAATCTCCATACTTAAAAGATGCAGAAGCAGTTGAAATGAATGTTGGTGGAGATCCAGTATCTGGTATACACAAAACAATCTCTGGAGATAATATTCTTATTGTTGGAGATGCAGCAGGAACAGTTAACCCATTAACTGGTGGAGGGATCAGTAGTGGTATGTGTTCTGGAATGTTTGCAGGACAAGTAGCTGCAAAAGCAATTAAAGATGGAGATTTAAGTGCTAAACGCTTAAAAGAATATGATGAACTTATTGATGAAGAACTTGGTGAAGATGACCGTTTATACTCAAAAGTTCAAGAGTACATGTTAACTTTAAATGATGATGAGTTAAACAAAATCGCTGTTGCTTTCCAAGATGTTGAATTTGATCATTTAAACACTCTTGAGTTAGTTAAAAAGTTAATTAAAGCTTCACCTAAAGCAGCTCTTAAGTTAGGTAAATTAATTATCTAACTAAACTATTTTTTTTATTTTTTTCATATACACTTTAAACTATTTTTCAAATAATTTCAAACTATAATACAAAATAATCAATTTTCCACTTATTTTAAATAATACTTAAACATAAAACTTATCATTTAATTAACGATTATTTTAATAATTTAATTTACTAAAACATCACTAATTTTCAAACAATATCAAACCTAAAATAATATAATAAGAATAGAAACATAAATTTAAAACAATATAAAAATTTCTACTAAAAAAAATTTTAAGGAGACTCTAAATAAAACATGATACTAATTACTGGAGGAGCAGGATACATAGGCTCACACATAAACAAAACAATGAACAAAGCAGGATACGAAACAATCGTACTAGACAGTCTAATAAATGGATACGAAGAAGCTATCCAATGGGGATTCTTTGAAGAAGCAGACCTAAAAGACTACAAACAACTAACAAAAATATTCCAACAAAACGACATAGATGGAGTAATACACTGCGCAGCATTCATAAGCGTAGCAGAAAGTGTACAAAACCCAGTAATGTATCTAAAAAACAACTACCAAAACACACTAAACCTAATTAGAGTAATGAAAGAAAACAAAGTAGACAAATTCATATTCTCCTCAACAGCAGCACTATACGGAATACCAGAAACAATACCAATAAAAGAAGACACACCACTAAAACCAATAAACCCTTACGGACAATCCAAACTACTAGTAGAAAAAATGCTACAAAGAGAATCAGAAGAAGGAAACATAAAATACGCATCACTAAGATACTTCAACGCAGCAGGAGCAGACCCAGAAACACAAATAGGAGAAAACCACCAACCAGAAACACACTTAATACCACTCGTACTAGATACAGCAATAGGAAAAAGAACAACAATATCAATATTCGGAGACGACTACGACACACCAGACGGAACATGCATAAGAGACTACGTACACGTATGCGACCTAGCACAAGCACACCTACTAGCATACAAATACCTGGAAGAAAACAACGAATCCAAAATATACAACCTCGGAAACGGAGAAGGATTCAGTGTAAAAGAAGTAATCGAAACATGTAGAAAAGTAACCAACACAACAATACCAACAATAATAGAAGGAAGAAGAGAAGGAGACCCAGCAAGACTAGTAGCAGACTCAACAAAAATAAAAGAAGAACTAAACTGGAAACCAAAATATGCAGACCTAGAAAGCATAGTGGAAACAGCATGGAAATGGCACCAAAAAATAAACAAATAAAAGGAGGAACAAAACAAATGGAAGAAGAAAACAAAATCAACCTAGAAGAATTAATAAACACACCACAAGAAGAAACAGAAGAAATAGAAAAACCAAAAAGAAACGACTACGCAGACAACCTACTAGATGTTCAAATAATAGTCAAAAACCTAAAATCAGCAGAACTAATAATAAAAGCAATAGACAACATGAGACTAAGAAAAAACTACAACATGAACATCTCATCAATAATACCAAACAACGACCTAGAATTCATAAAAAACTCAACAAAAAACTCAGACTTAATACTCATAGCAACAGAACTAACAAGCTCAGGAAAAGAACAATTCATAAAATACTACAAAGAACTAAAAACAGACTACAACTACGTAGAATACCTAATATTCTCCAATAACGGAGGATCAATATTCACAGAAACAAGCCAAGTAGAAGAAGAAATACAAAAAAGCATAATACGAGCATCACTAACATCAATGCTAAGCCACGCAGACATAAACGAAATACAAAAAGAACTATACTTCCTTAAAAAAGACTACAACAAACTAGAAAACAACAACAACCAAGTAACAAAAGAAAACGAAACAGTAATAGAACAAGCTAAAAAAGTAACCAACGAAAACATAGCACTAAAAGAAGAAATACACACACTACACAGAAATATAGATGATATAAAATCAGAATACAGTGACTTCAAAGCAAGATTCTCAGACATCCGCTCTAAAAACCTACTAGAATCATTCCACCTAAAAGCACTATGGGAAGAAACATTCGATGAAATCTTTACAAAATACGAAGAAGCACTACTAATAACAAACCACTTCGAACCAGAAAACATCCTAATAGGACAAAACTACATAGCAGCAAAAACAAGAGAAGAAGCAATAGACTGGCTAAAAATAATAAGAACAACACTAATATTCCTATCAAACAATCCAGAACTAAAAAACGAAATAAACACAGAAACAATAGAAGAACCAACAATAAAAGAAAATTACATAGAAAATAACACAGATGGATTCAACAATTTATTCTAAAAATACAATAATAAAAAATATTATTTAATACAATTTAAAAAATATAATACTAACAAACTAAAAATTTTAAAAAAAATAAGCTTATTTTTTCTGGAGATATAAAAATTGCAGGATAAATGTGGAATTGTTGGAATATGTACAACAAATAAAAAAACAGATGTATCATCCTTAATATACTATGGATTATATGCATTGCAACACAGAGGACAAGAATCCGCAGGAATAGCAACATATAACCAAAATTTCGGATTAAACATCTACTGTGGTATGGGACTATTAACAGATGTCTTTAATCATGATGAACTATCAAAATTAGCAGGAAACGTAGGAATAGGTCACGTAAGATATTCAACAACAGGCCAATCAAAAATAGAAAACTGCCAACCATTCGTAACGGAATTCGAAGATGGATTCATGGCACTAGCACACAATGGAGATATAGTTAACTCATACCGTATAAGAAACGACCTAATAGATCAAGGATACACATTCCACTCAGACTCAGATTCAGACTCAGAAGTACTATGCTACATAATAAAAAGAGAATATGCAAAAACAAAAGACATACTAAAAGCATTAGATAATGTATGTAAAGACATAGTCGGATCATACTCAATAACACTCCTAATAAACGACGAACTATACGTAATAAGAGATCCAAGAGGAATAAAACCACTAATAATAGGTAAAAAAGACGACATGTACATAGCAGCATCTGAAACAGTAGCACTAGATGTTATGAATGCAGAATTCATAAGAGATGTTGAACCAGGAGAAGTACTATACTTCAAAAACAATGAAATAAACTCCTACAAACTAGAAGTAGCAGGAGAATTCGACCTAGCAAGATGCATGTTCGAATACGTATACTTCGCAAGACCAGACAGTATAATAGATGAAAAAACAGTATATGAAGTACGTAAAAACATAGGAGAAAAACTATACGAAGAATACCCAATAGACGCCGACGTAGTAATGCCAGTTCCAGATTCAAGCATACCTGCAGCAATAGGATACTCCAGAGCATCAGGAATACCATACGGCGAAGGACTAATAAAAAACCGTTACGTTGGAAGAACATTCATCATGCCAACACAAGAAGAACGTGAAATGGCAGTTAAACTAAAAAACAATCCACTAAAATGCGAATTAGAAGGCAAAAAAATAATACTAATCGATGACAGTATAGTAAGAGGAACAACCTCAGCATCACTAATAAGAGTACTAAAAGAATCAGGAGCAAAAGAAGTTCACCTAATGATAGGATGCCCACCAGTAATAAGCCCATGCTACTACGGAGTAGCAATGGCAACAAAAATGGAACTAATAGCAGCAAACCACACAGTAGAAGAAATAAGAGAAAAAATAGGTGCAGAAACACTAGGATACCTAAGCATAGACAGTCTTGTAGAAGCAATAGGATTCCCAAGAAACACACTATGTCTAGGATGCATAACAGAAGAATACCCAACATGCATACCAGATACTGCAACACCAGAATCATACTACAAATTCTAAAAAAAACTAAAGGATAAAAAATACAATGGTGGAACTATTAGCACCAGCAGGAAACTTCACAAGCCTATCAGCAGCACTTAAAAATGGAGCAGACTCAGTCTATATTGGATTAAAAAACAAATTCAATATGCGAGCAAACACCACCAACTTCAAACTAGAAGAAGTAGAAAAAGCAGTGCAACTAGTAAAAGAACACAACAGCAAACTATACGTATGCACAAACACCATACTCAAAGATAAGGATATAGAACAAGTAAAAAAACAACTGCCAATACTAAAATCCTACAAAGTAGATGGAATAATACTATCAGACCTAGGACTAATACACCATGTAACAGAAAACAACCTGGAAGCACACATAAGCGTACAAGAAAACACCACCAACCTAGAAACACTAAAAATACTAAAAGAACTCGGAGTAAAAAGAGCAATACTCTCAAGAGAACTAAACCTAAACGAAGTAAAAAACATAGCACAAAAATCACCAATAGAAACAGAAATATTCATACATGGAGCAATGTGCATGGCAATAAGTGGAAGATGCTTCCTAAGCACAGGACTCTACGGAAGAAGTGCAAACTGTGGAGACTGTCTACAACCCTGCAGAAAAGAATGGAAACTAGAATACATAGGAAACAAAAAATCAGAAGTACAAAACCAAACAGAATGCAAAGACGAAACATTCATAATAAACGAAGCATACGATGACACATACCACACCAACTTCTTCTCACCAAAAGACCTAGCACTAATAGAACACATACCAGAGCTCATGGAAACAAAAGTAGACTCATTCAAAATAGAAGGAAGAGGAAGATCACCAGACTACGTAGCAACAGCAACAAAAATATATCGCCAAGCAATTACAGACTACGAAAACGGAAACTACACATACAAAAAAGAATGGATGGAAGAGTTAAACAGTGTATTTAACAGAGGATTCGACACAGGATTCTACTTCAACACACCACACGAAAAAAGCCAAGACAACCAATCAAAATACATAAAAAAAGACATAGGACAAGTAGTAAACTACTACAACAAAGTACAAGTAGCGGAAATCAGAATCTGGGACGAACTAAAAATAAACGACAAAATAATGATACAAGGACCAACAACAGGATCAATAACACACCAAATAAAATCAATGCAAATAAACAAAAAACCAATACAAAAAGCGGAAAAAGGCACAAATGTTGCAATAAAAATAGATAATAAACTAAGAGAAAGTGACCACATATACAAACTAATAGAAAGGGAAAAACAATGAAAAGAATAGCAATATATGGAAAAGGCGGAATAGGAAAATCAACAACAGTAGCAAACATATCAGCAGCATACAGTAACAAAAACAAAAAAGTAATGGTAATAGGATGCGACCCAAAAGCAGACACCACAAGAACACTCTACGGTAAAAGAATACCAACAATAATAAACACAATAAAAGAAAACAAAAACCCAAAAATAGAAGACCTCATATTTACAGGATACAACAACATACAATGTGTAGAAAGTGGAGGACCAGAACCAGGAGTCGGATGTGCAGGAAGAGGAGTAATAGTAGCAATGAAACAACTCGAAGACCTCGATGCATTCAACGATGAAAACACAGACATAATATTCTACGATGTATTAGGAGATGTAGTATGTGGAGGATTCTCAGTACCATTACGTGAAGATTATGCAGAAGAAGTATTCATAGTATCATCAGGAGAATACATGTCACTATATGCAGCAAACAACATCTGCAAAGGAATAAAAAAATTAAAAGGAAAACTTGCAGGAATAATCCTAAACCATAGAAACACAGAAAACGAAACAGAAATAGTTAAAAACTTCGCGGAAAAAATAAACACAAAAATAATTGGAGAAATAAACAGAAGCAACCTAATACAAGAAAGTGAATTAGATGCAAAAACAGTAGTAGAAAAATATCCAGAAAGTAAAGAAGCAAAAGAATACTACCAATTAGCAGATAACATAATAAACAACACAGAATACACAACACCAGAACCATTAGATGAAGATGAATTTGAAAAATTCTTCAAACAATACACAAAAATATAAAAAAAGAAAAAAGATAGGGTTTATATTATTTTTTCTAATTTAAACAATCATTAACCCAATTAATAAAGTTTGTACTTGCACTTCCAGTACGTTCTGCTTCTGTGTGACCTTGATTCCATACAGTTTCAAATTCAACACTTTCAACAGAACTAGATTGTAATAATGCTAAGTATAAATTAGTTTCAACAGTTAATGCAGTATCTCCTTGTTCAATTCCAGAGTGTATTCTCCAGTATTTTGCAAGATTAGATGTATTATATCCGTCATAATAATCACATAAGTAATACATCGGATTATACATATTAACACGATATACTATAGTATTATTCAAACTATCAAGTAATGTTAAATCATTATTATAATCACTAATATATTGACTATTATAATCACTATAACTAGAATATTTAGCACTATTTGCACTTAATAAATCTGCCATTACTTTATCAAAGTGTAAGTAATTTGAAGCATCATTTCCAAATAAATTATTTTCTGCCTGACTTCTACTTAAATCATCAAATGCACCAACAGATTTAGAAGCAGATTTACAATGATTTACAAAAGAAGCAATACTAGTAATTCTAACAGTATTACTTGTACTATTATAAATAATCCATTCCTCATTACTATTCAAACTGTCAATATACTCTTCAGCAGTATTATAAGTAGTACCACTACTTGATCCACCAGGAACTGTTCCATTAAAGTTTCCACTTGGAGGCTCACCACTAGGTGCTCCACTTGGCATATCTCCAGATGGTGCTCCGCTTGGTGCTCCACCAGAAGGTCCAGAACTACTTGAAGCAGTATATGGGAAACTAGTATCATTTAAAAATTTATTCAAAGAATCCTCAATAACACTTAAAATATAATCATAATAAGAACCACTTGTATAAATTCCATTAACACTTTCACTTAAAGTTAAAGTATTCCCATTTGGATCTTTCAAACCTAAAGCATTAATATATTTAACATATTCAATAGCTAAATCATCAGATAATGCAGAAGTCCAAGTAGTATTTGCACGAGTATTAGTTGTAGCATATTGGCCAATATTCCACTCATAAGCCTCATCAGCATAATCTAAACTAGTAATAGGACACCATGCCATAACACCTAAAACACTATTAGAAATACTATTTCCATTCTTATCAACTAATGCAGCACCAATAGACTCAAGATATGGAGTGTATAAATCACTATCTCCAGTTGCACCCATTAAACTACTTTGAGCACCTCCACCACTATGTCCAAAGGTGAATATTTTACCTGCATCTCCAGGTATAGTATCATTATTAAATTTAAGATAAGATACAGCAGCTTTTAAATCAGTAACTCCCCATGGAGCTCCTCCACTATAATTATCTCCATTGTCACGACCTCTACATCCAGGATAAACATAAACAAAACCAGCACTTAAATACTCTTTAACAGTATTACTATTATAACTTGTTGGAGCAGCTTGAGCAGAATATCCTGCAGTATTAACAGGTATTACAATAGGAGCAGTACTTGCAGTATAATTACCAACAACCTTATCAGTATTAACAGTACAAGTATAAGTTCCATCACCATTTGCCACACCATTCATATAATCTCCAGGAACATAAATACCTAAAGACTCATAAGCAGTTGTAGCAGGATTTACACAATAAACAAGCCCAATTTGATAATAAATATTATTACTGGAATCATAACTCCAATTACCCATATTTAATGATAATTTCTCACTTAAAACATCCACATCATAAGAAACATTACTATTATTAATCACCTTCTCTTTAACAACAACATTAACAATACTACTAGATGATGCTTGATAATCACTAGTTCCATCATATGTTACACTAGCATAATAATTACCAACTGCTAAATTAATAGGTAAACTAAATGTACCAGTATAATCCGTTACAACATCATAAGTTTTACTCACACCAGATGCACGAGATAATTTAAGATTAACATGATGACCCATAAGAATATTTCCGTTTAATTCTTTTAAAACTCCAGTTAAACTTAAACCTTCACCAACAGTTTCTTCAAAATCTTCAATATCAATTACAGTCGCAATACGTTCATCACTTTCTTCAACAACATTTATATTAACCTTATCAGATACACTAGGATTATAAGTAGTAGTTCCTACAGTAATGCCTGGAAAACTTACTTCTGCAGTATATTGTCCTTTAGCCAAGAAAATTGGAATTTGAAATACACCATTATAATCACTAACCAGATCATAAGTTTTACTAGCACCTGAGGAAACTCTTGTAAGATTAATAGACAAATGATGTCCAACAATAGCATTACTATTATCATCTAAAAAGGTACCTGTGAAATTATCACCACTACCTTCAATAATAGTAGCATCCTCAATATTTATACTTGTATCATTTTCAGTTGCACTAACACAACTTACAGTAAATAGAATGACCAGTATAAATAAAAAAAATTTAAATTTATTATTCATAGAAATATTAACTCTTAACAATTTAATAAATATTTTTTTAACTAAGTTAATTTTTTAAGAGTTTATTAATTTATTAAAATCATCTAAATCAAAATAAGAAATATTTAAATCAGTATATGCATTTTTCACAGATTCAATAGCAGATGTTTTATTTTTATAATATACTAAATGGGATTGGCACTGGCAATCACTACATCCAAAGTCTATAATGCCTGTTTGGTTTTTATTTATATGTTCTGCTAGTTTACACTCTATTTTTCTAGTGGATGTGGTGTAGAAGAGTTCTATGATTTTTGATTTTTTAAGAAGATAATCTATGTGCCAATGTAATTTTTTATCATCTGATAGGTGTCTTTTTAATCGTGGAATTAGGCTGTTCATTGCTGATCCGATGTAAATGTAGTAGCCTTTTTGGAATTCTATTTTTCCAAGTGCTCCGATTTTTATTGTTTCTTTTTTATTTTTGTATATTATTAGGCAGTAGGTTCCTTTAAGTTTCATAAAGATTCAATTATTATTATATATTTTGAGTTTATATAAAATATGATTAGGTTTTATATTATGTGTGATTTTAAATTTTGTATTAAGGCTTATGGGCATAAGAATGTTACAAGTAGACATAAATCTACTTTTGAGATAACTACTGATAAGGATTTGTCTTTGAAAGGGGATTGTATTATTGGTTTAAATATGGATAAGACTATGGAGGATTTTCCAGAGGATTTTAAATTGAAGCTTCAATCTTGTGATACTCGTGTTATTGTTAATTTGAAAACTAGTAATGGTTTTGATAGTATTTGTGGTTGGGGTGATGATGGTTTGACTTTGTCTCATCCAAGCGATATTGTTTGTCGTAAAAGTACTTTTGTTTGTGATAGGACTTTGATGGTTAAAGCTGATAAGGCTGCTAGGGATTTGGATGAGGGTCTTATTAGTGATTTGGCTAATGGTGATGTCTTGGATGTGGAAATAATATTGGAGTAGTTAAGTTTATATATAATGTTTTTACATAAATATTGATTACTGTATTATTTATTTTATATAATAATGCGGGGGTGGTCGAGCGGTCAAAGGCGATAGGTTGAGGGCCTATTGGGTTAGTCCCTTCGCGGGTTCAAGTCCCGTCTCCCGCACTCATTTTTTTTATTTTATACTTATTTTATTGATTTTAATATTTTTTAATTTTGTATTTTTATTTTCAAGCTAGTATTTTCTTTTTTTAACTTATTTAATCTTTTTTAAGCATATTCTATTTTCGAAATATTTATATAGTACTTTTATACATAATATTGTTTGTATGAGTTAGAACAGTTCGTTCATGTGGGAACAAAAACATTTTAACTAATACATCTATGAGTGTGGAGAAAAATTTATGGAAACAATATTTTGCTTTGAATGCGAAAACGAAATGAGCATACTTGAAGAAATCTGCTCAAGATGTGGAATATTCATAAGTGAAAAAATAAGATTCAACAAAGACAGTCCAGAACAACTCCTAGACAAAGGAATAAAAGCACAAATAAGTGGGGAATTTGACGAAGCAATAGACTGTTTTAACACAATCTTAGTAAGAAATCCAAAATCACTAGAAGCATTACACAACAAAGCAATAACTCTAGAATTCCAAGGAAAACTAGAGGAAGCAATTCACACGTATGACAAAGCATTAAAAATAAATCCAGACGATGTAACAATTCGATACAATAAAGGAATAGTGATGAAAGCCTTGGCAAACACATAAAAAAAACAAACAATAACTAATTTTAAAAGACTTTCAAAACAAAAAAAACAATATTCCAAAGGATAAATAAGATAACCCTATGTTCTAATTACACCATAATAAACACCATAAAAAACTCCACAAAAAAACCTAAACAAAATATAATACTACTTTTAATATAAATATAAAAAACATGTTAGGAAAATTTATAAAATACACATGCGACAACTGTGGCTTCCAATACCTAAAAGACGAACCATTCATATTCTTCTTCGATGAAGAAAAAGAAAAAATAAGAGAAATGCCACTAACCACACTAAGCAAATCACTAATGAAAGAAGAAATGCTACAAGGATCCATATACGAAGGATACTGCAACCACTGCAAACACCACATAAGAGTCTACGCACCAAAAGACGAAGACATAAAAAAAGGAAAACACATCCAAGAAGCAATGAAAGTATCACCAGATGAAGAAATAATAAACAACTACCTAAAATACACAGACAACAACAAATTCACAAAAGACCAAGTAAAAGAAATCTTCACAAAATACTGCAACTTCGACTCAAGTTTCTATGGACTAAATTTTGATGTAGGAAGATTCGACTATGAAAATTACCAATGCCCAAACTGCAACAAAACAATAAAACTAGATATAGAAGAACCATTCTGTCCAAACTGCGAAGAAAACACACTAAAATCAGACAATCTAGAACTAACACAATAAAAAATACTAAAAATTATGGAACTCCTAAAAAAACCAAACTTTAAATACTAATTTAAATTATAAAAAAATAAAAATAAAATAAATTGTGGTGAAGATAATGAAAGATAGAGTATTCTACGGTAAAGGAATTCAAAGAATAAAAGCAGAAGACGAAAAACTATACGAAACCATAGTAGACTTAAACGACAAAGTATGGGACGGCAAAGCACTAGACTACAAAACACAAAAACTAATAGCAATAGGAATAGCAGCATCAAACAATGATGACAAATCCATAAAAAAACAAATGACAAGTGCAAAAAAAGAATTAAATGTAACCAAAGAAGAAATTATGGATGTACTAAAAGTAGTGCTCTTAACCTGCGGAATGCCACCATTCAGTAACTCCATAAGAATATTAAATGAAGTTTACGAATAAAAAAAACTCATTTAATACCAATTTTCTTTTTTTAATTCAATATTTCCCCAAACTTCTTTTTTTATCCAAATAAACTTTTTTAAAAGCCTTATTTAATTAATAAAATAATCTAATTTTAACCTAAAATATTTTATATAAGATTTATACATAACTTTTTAATAATGTAAATTTTTCTTTAAAATAATTATATTATATTTTAAAACTGGAGGTATTATTTTATTATGAAAGCAGTTATCCCAGCAGCAGGTTTAGGGACACGTTTCTTACCCGCTACAAAAGCACAACCAAAAGAAATGTTACCAGTTTATGATAAACCCACAATCCAATACGTAATTGAAGAAGCTGTTCAATCAGGTATAGATGACATTATAATAGTAACAGGTAAAGGTAAAAGAACAATCGAAGATCACTTCGACAGATCATTCGAACTAGAATATCACCTAAAAGAAAAAGGCAAACTAGACTACCTTGAAGAAGTTAAAGCAATAACAGACCTAGCAGATATCTACTACGTCAGACAGAAAAAACAAAAAGGACTAGGTAATGCAATAGCATGTGCAGAAAAACACATAGGTGACGAACCATTCGCAGTAATGTTAGGAGACACAATCACAAAAGGCGCAACACCAAACACAAAACAACTAATAGATGTCTACGAAAAATACAACGCATCAGCAATTTCAGTTGAAGAAGTACCAGACAGCAAAATAGAAAGATACGGAATAATCGATGGAGACAACATCGAAGAGGGAGTTTACAAAATAAACAAACTTGTAGAAAAACCAGCACTGGAAGAAGCACCATCAAATCTAGCAATCATGGGAAGATACGTTCTAACAAGCGACATCTTCGAACACATAGAAAACACACAACCAGGTAAAGGAGGAGAAATCCAACTAACCGACGCAATGACACAACTAGACTCAATATATGGAGTAGTATTCGATGGAACATCCTATGATATAGGAAACCGTATAGAATGGTTAAAAAGCTCACTAGAATTTGCTATGGATGACGACGAAGCAAAAGCTGAACTAAAAAATTATATTCAAAACGAATTAGAATTATAAAAATAAGATTTTAGAGTTTATTATGCCTAATGAATCAAAAGCATCATTAAAAGAAGAAATTGACACACTAAAACGTCAACTAAACAATGCAAACCAACTAAACAACCAACTAAAAACAAGAAACACACACATACAAAACAGACTATCAGAAATAGTACACGAAAAACAAGACTTAATAGAAGAAAACCTCAGATACAAAGCACTAGAACTACACTTAAAAAGCAAAGAAATCCAAGACTTCAAAATAGACTACAACAAAATGAAACATAGAGTAGATGTAACCAAAAACCTCCTAGACGAACAAAGAAACGATAACATAAAATTCAACCTAGAAATAGTAGAACTAAACAATATGAAAAACGACCTATACAATATAATAAACGGTCTAAAAGAAGATGTTAACGATTTATTCGAACTAATAAACGAAAAAAATAATAAAATAGATACCTTAATAGATGAAAACTTTCTACTAAAAGATATAATAAAAGAATACCAATACCAGAGTTTATGGAAATTTTTAAAACAAGAAAAACCTGAAAACCTTGATATTTATGAAGATAAATTCAATGATGAATTATCCGAAATATATGAATAAAAATAATAATATTTTCTTAGGGGATTTAATTAGTTATGGAAACTCAAAGAATACTTGTAACCGGTGGTAGCGGTTTTATAGGAACCAACCTTTGTAACGAATTACGCAGTAGAGGACATGAAGTATTAGCATGCGACCTCCTACACCATGAAGGAGAAGCAGACTTATACAGCGACTCATATGGAGACTATGTAAGAGGAGACGTTAGAAACTATCGTCAAATGGAACGCATATTCGAAGACAACGAACCATTCGACTATGTATACCACTTAGCAGCAGAATACGGACGATGGAATGGAGAAGGATTCTACGAAAACCTATGGGAAACAAATGTAATCGGACTAAAAAACATGATACGATTACAAGAAAAACTCAAATTCCGTATGATAAGCTTCTCAAGTGCAGAAGTCTACGGAGACTACGAAGGAATAATGAGCGAAGACGTAATGGAAAACAAACCAATAAACCAAACATACCAAATGAACGATTATGCAATAAGTAAATGGGCAGGAGAACTAATGGTCATGAACAGTGCAACAATGTTCGACACAGAAACAGTAAGAGTACGCCCAGTAAACTGTTACGGACCACACGAAGCATACAGCCCATACAAAGGATTCATCCCAATATTCATATACAAAGCATTACACGGATTACCATACAGTGTACACATGGGACACAAAAGAATAATAGACTATGTTGGAGACACAGCAAACACCTTCGCAAACATCGTAGACAACTTCATACCTGGAGAAGTATACAATGTAGGAAGTAAACAAGAATGGGAAAGAGACATCAAACAATACTCAGACATGGTACTAGATGCAGTAGGAATAGATGACAGCCTAGTAACCTACACAGAACCAGAAGCATACACTACAAAAGTTAAAACAATAGACTTCTCAAAAGCAATACGTGACCTAAAACATGATCCAAAAGTACCACCTGAAGAAGGAATAAAAAGAACTGTTGAATGGATGAAAGAATACTATAGAATAGAATAATCATGAATACTATATCTTTAATACCAGCATTCAATGAAGAAAAAGAACTATCCAAAGTAATACAAGAAACACTAAAATACACAGATGATGTTCTTGTAATAGATGATGGAAGCAGTGACAACACTGGCCAAATAGCAACAGATAATGGAGCACACCTAATAAAACACCCACAAAACATGGGAAAAGGAGTAGCACTAAAATCTGGATTTGAATACATAAACAAACTAGACTACGACATCATAATCACAATAGACGGTGACAGCCAACACAACCCACAAGAAATACCTAAACTAATAGATGCAATAAAAGAAGGAGCAGACTTCGTAAACGGTAGCAGATATATGAACGGTCCAGAAGAAAACACTCCGGCATATAGAAGAATAGGACAACAGGTACTTGACAAAGCAACCAACATCAGTACAGGACTAAAAATAACAGACTCACAATCAGGATTCAGAGCATTTAACAAAAAAGCATGTCAATGCTTTAAATTCCACAATACTGGATTTGGTATTGAAAGTGAAATGCTGGCAGATGCAGCAGAAGCCAATTTAAAAATAGTAGAAATACCAATAACAGTCAGATACGATGTGGATGGTTCAACAAAAGACCCAGTAACCCATGGAGTAGGAGTCCTAATAAAAATAATAACAGATAAAATACGAAGAACAATAAAATAAACATAAAATATACTAAAAATGGAGGTGAAAAAAAGTGTCATGTAAAGACGGAATAATGGGACTAATAGTAGGAGATGCATTAGGAGTTCCATTTGAATTCAAACCAAGAAAATACTTCGAAGAAAATCCAGTAACAGATTTAGAAGGATATGGAGTACACAACCAACCAGTAGGAACATGGTCAGATGATGGAAGCCTAACACTAGCAACACTAGACAGCCTAACAAAAGACCTAGACTACGAACACATGATGGACAACTTCCTATACTGGTACTCAGACTGCGAATTCACAGCAACAGACACAGTATTCGATATAGGAATAGGAACAAGACAAGCATTAATCAAATTCAAAAACGGTGAAATCGCATTACTATGTGGAGGAACAAGCACACATAACAATGGTAACGGATCACTAATGAGAATACTTCCAGTAGCATACTACATAAATGACTTAAACCTAAACATGGAAGAATGGATACCAATAGTCCATAACATATCCTCACTAACACACAGACACCCAAGAAGCCACATAGCATGTGGAATATATATAAACATAACACTAAAAATATTAAACAACCCAGGATACCCAATAAAAGATGTTATAAAATCAGGAATAATAGAAATAATCGACTACTACAACAAAGACCCAGAATACAAAGAAGAATTCAACGAACACTTCCAAAGAATAATAAACAATGAAATATACAATTTAGACAAAGATGAAATAACAAGTTCAGGTTATGTAATAGCAACACTAGAATCAACAATATGGTGTCTTACAAATACAAAATCATATAAAGAAGCAGTATTAAAAGCAGTTAACCTAGGTCATGATACAGACACAACAGCAGCAGTAGTTGGAGGACTTGCAGGAATATACTATGGTTATGAAAACATACCTGAAGAATGGGTTGAACAAATACAAAAGAAAGATTATATATTAGATTTATGTAAAAAATTCGATAAAAGAGATGATAAAAAATGAAATTTGAAGAAATGATAGCACCATGCCCAGAATGCGGATGCACAGACAAAGTAATAAAAAGAAGAATAATAGACAACCACAGAGCACATGCAGAACTCAAAAACATAGCATGTGAAAAATGTGGATACATATTCGATGATGGAGAAAGCGAAGAACCAGAAGAAATACAAGAAAAACACAAAATAATAGACGACTTAAACCAAAAATTACTATAAAAAAATTTAAGAGGATAACTGATTTAATTGACATTCCATGTAATGATAATACCTACATTAAGCTGCCCATCAAACTGCAGCTACTGTTGGGGATCAGAAAAAAATGCACCAGTAATGGACATAGAAATAATAAAAGAAATCAACGAATGGTTAAGTGAATTCAGAGATGATGATGTTCACTTCACATTCCACGGAGGAGAACCATTACTAGCAGGAGAAGAATTCTACAAACAAGCACTACCATTACTACAAGAAGATGAAAGACACAAAACAGAAGGATTCTCCCTACAAAGTAACATATGGCTATTAACCGAAGAACTAGCAGAACTATTTGCAAAATACAACATAAACATAAGTACCAGTATAGACGGTCCAGAAGAAATAAACGACTACCAAAGAGGCCAAGGATACTACAAAAAAACAATGGAAAAAGTAGAATTAGCAAAAAAACATGGAATAAACATAAACTTCGTATGCACATTCACAAATTACAGTAAAGACTTCAGTGACGAAATATACGACTTTTTTAAAGAAAAAAACTTCACACTAAAAATACATGCAGCACTACCATCACTAAGAGGAGATAATGCAGACCCATGGGCACTACCACAAGAACTACATGGAGAACTACTCATAAACTGGTTAGATAAATACTTATACGATTTAGATAAATTTGTAGTAATGGATTTAGATCATATAACAAAATCAACAATGCGCAGAAGAGGAACACTCTGCACATTCAATGATTGTATGGGAACCACACTAGCAGTAGGCGCAGATGGAAGTATCTACCCATGTTACAGATTCTGTGGAATGCCAGAATATGTTATGGGAAATGTTAAAGATAAACCATCAATGGAAGACTTGGAAAAAAGTGAAGCATGGTCAAAATTAATGGAATTTAAAGAATATGTGGATACAAATTGTAAAAAATGTAAATTCATAAGATACTGCAGAGGAGGATGTCCATACAATGCATTAGTTTCTAATGGAACACCACAAGCAGTAGATCCACAATGTGAAGCATATAAAATGATATTTTCAGATGTTTCTAAAAGAATTAATAAAGAATTCTTAAAAGGAGCATTAGCACCATCATCTGGTGATGGTAAAGATAAAAAATTCAGTATCATGGATTTAGCAATGAAACCATAATAGTTTTTATCTTTTAATTTTCTACTTTTTTTATTATAGTTTAAAAAAAATCTTAAACTATTTAAATTTAATTTTAATAATATAATATTTGGTTTAAAAAAAATTTTCTTTTTTAGAATATAGGATTTTATTATTTTTTCAAATTATTAAAAAAAATTAATTCTCATAATTAATAATAAAAATAAACAATAATGGAGTTGTATTAATCTTATGGTAGAAATAGTATTAGGACTTCCAAAGGGAAGTTTAAACAATGTAAAAAGAGGAAATACTCATCAACTATTCACAGATGCAGGTTATGAAATGCACGGATATAATCCAGGTGATGAATCTTACGAAATACAAATATTAAATGATCCAGAAATCAAAGCATACTTAACCCGTCCACAAAGTTCCCCCGTAGAATTAAATAGAGGAATGGTGGATATAGCAATTGTTGGAGAAGATTGGGTTAAAGAAGAATCTGTTTTAAGTGATAATGATATTGTTAAATTAGGTGATTTAGATTATGGTAAAACACGTTTAATAGTTGCAATTCCAAATGATTCAGAATACACTAGTCTAACAGAGTTCTTCAGAAAAAATAAAGATCGTAAAAATCCAATATTATGTTTTACTGAATATCCAAACTTAACACGTAAATTTATAATGGAAAATGAAGGATATCAAGAAGTATTTGGAGATAGTGTTCCATTTTGCCAAGTACGTGGTTTAACTGATGGAGATAACGAACAAGTTCAAGTTATAAACAGTGATGGAGCAACTGAAGTATATATTCGTAAAGGTGCAGATTTCATAGTGGATAATACTCAAACAGGAAGCAGTCTTAAGAAAGCAGGTTTAAAAGAATTAGAAACTATACTTCACTCAAGTGCAGGTTTATATGCTGGTGTTTCATGTACTGGTGAAAAAATGGAAAAAGCTAAAATGATTTATGCACAGTTATATGGGGCTATTCTTGCTAGAGATTATTTTGATGTTAAATTTAATGTAAATAATGATGATATTGAAGAATTATCTGATTATTTGGTGGATAATAAGTTCTGTAGTGATGAACCAACTATTACTCCAGGAGTTTCTTATTCTCAGTTTAATGTTTTAATTCCTAAACATTTATTCCCAAAAATGTTAGATGTTATTAAATCATATAATGCTTCAAGTATTGTTAGAAGTAATGTTAAACAATACATAAAATAAAAAGGAGAGTGTAATTTTTATGGTTGATGTTGTACTTTTAACAGGTGCAGGCCAAATTGGTATGGCTATAGCTAGACGAATAGGTCATGGTAAAAAAATAGTAATTGGAGATAAAAGTATTGAAAATGCAGATAACATTTCAAAAATAATGAATGAAGCAGGTTTCGATACAACAACTATGGAATGCGATATATCTTCAAGAGAATCAATCCTAAATATAATAGCAGAAGCAAAAAAATATGGGGATATAAAATACTTCATAAATGCAGCAGGAGTCTCACCATCACAAGCACCAATAAATGCTATATTAAAAGTAGATTTATATGGAACAGCAGTACTTCTGGAAGAAGTAGGTAAAGTAATTAAAGAAGGAGGGGTTGGAGTAACAATATCCTCACAATCTGGACACCGTATGGAACAATTAGGAGCAACAATTGATGAGCAACTTGCAACAACACCAACAGAAGAATTACTAAACCTCGAAGTATTACAAGAAGAAAATATTAAAGATACTTTACATGCTTACCAATTAGCTAAAAGATGTAATGAAAAACGTGTAATGTATGAAGCCTGCAGATGGGGTGAAAAAAATGCAAGAATCAACTCTATTTCTCCAGGTATTATTGTCACACCACTAGCATTAGATGAATTTAACGGACCTAGAGGAGACTTTTACAAAAACATGTTTGCAAACTGCCCATCAGGAAGACCAGGAACAGCTGATGAAGTTGCAAGTGTAGCAGAATTACTCATGAGTGATAAAGGAGCATTCATAACAGGTTCAGATTTCCTAATTGATGGTGGAGCAACAGCATCATACTTCTATGGTAAATTAAAACCATAAAAATACATATTTTCTTCATCATTATTTTTTTAATATAAAAAAATGATAATTATTAATAATTATAATTTAGAAACATAATAAATAATTAAAATTATTATTATTTTTTTCAGGAGTCTTGATACACACATGTTAACATCTGTACAAAAAGAAATATTACAAAACCTAATCAACTTATATCAAACTTCTAACGGTAACTCTGTAAAAGGGGAAGATATTGCAGAAGTTATGAACAGAAACCCTGGAACAATACGTAATCAAATGCAAGCACTAAGAAGCTTAGGACTTGTTAAAGGAGTGCCTGGACCACAAGGAGGATACAAACCAACAATAGAAGCATACCAAACACTAAAAATACAATTTACAGATGAATCATACAAAATACCACTATACCGTGGAGAAGAATACCTAGAAGGACTATCAGTATCAAAAATAGAATTCACAAGCATACCACATCCAGCAGAATGTGAAGCAGCAATAAAAATACTAGGAAGCATAAAAAACCTAGAAATAGGAGACATACTAAAAATAGGTCCAACACCAGTAAACAACCTAGGAATAATGGGAGAAGTCGTAGGCCGAGACGACATGGACAATCTAATCCTATTAGACATACACACAATAAGAAGCATACCAAAAAACCCAATAAAAGACATAGCAAGCACAGACCTAATAACACTAAAAAAAGAAGATCCTATAAGAACCGCAGCAAAAATACTATCAAAAAACAACATAGACGGAGCACCAGTACTAATAAACGACAAAGCAGTAGGAGTAGTAACACTCTCAGACATAATAAAAGCACTAGCAAACTCACAAGAAGACCTACAAGTTAAAGACATAATGAGCAGCGAAGTATTCACAATAAACGAAAATGTCAGAATAGGAAAAGCCGTTGAAGTAATGTACAAAAACAACATCGGAAGACTAATGCTAGTAGACGACAACGATAAAACCGTAGGAATAGTTACAAGAACAGACCTAATAGACAATATAGTAAATATTAAAAAATTCCCAATAATAGAACCAAGAAACCAAAAATAAAACAAGGTTTCAAAAAATTCTTCCCCCTCTTTTTTTTATAATAATTTAGTGATAATAATGAAAACAAACAAGACAGTAAACCAAATCAAACTTAAAAAAAACATGACAGTATCTGAATTAATGAACGAATACTCAAAATCAGGAGTATTAGGTGCTGGAAGAATAGCAGACGCATCACAATTACTAGCAGATATGATAAATAACAAAAACATGAAACTTTTCATGAGCCTAGCAGGACCACAAGTACCTGGAGGCCTAAGAAACATCATATCAGATATGATAAAAAACGAACACATACATGTCATAGTATCCAGTGGGGCAAACATAACACATGACCTTCTGGAAGCATTTGGTGGAAAACACTACAAAGACTTTGGAAAAGATGATGACTCATTAAACCAAGCAGGAATAGGAAGAATAGAAAACGTATACACACAAAACGAAGATTTTGAAGTATTCGAAACAGAAATAACAAAAATATTCGCAAAAATAAGTGAAAAACTAGAAAAACAAGAAGAAAAAACAATAAGCATTCATGACCTACTGAGAGAAGTAGGTTTAATGATTAAAGATGAAAACAGCATACTATACCAAGCTGCAAAACACAATGTTGATATATTTGCACCAGGATTAATAGACAGTATGTTTGGCCTACAATTGTGGATGTTTACACAAGATCATAATCTAACATTAGATGCAGTAAAAGATATGCACTTATTCTCAGATATTGTATTTAGTGCAGAAGAAATTGGAGCAGTATTCCTTGGAGGAGGACTACCAAAACATTACACTATGGCATCAACACTCCTAAAAGGAGGATTAGATGCTGCAATACAAATAACAATGGACAGACCAGAAGCAGGAAGTCTAAGTGGAGCACCACTAGAGGAAGCTAAAAGCTGGTCAAAAGCTAAAGTCAAATCCAATCTAGCAAATGTTATTGGAGACTCAACAGTAATGTTTCCATTAATCTGGGCAGCAACATTAGATAAAATTGAATAAAAAAATAAAGTTTATATAAGGTTTTTTAATTTATGAATATTCTACTATTGCCATTATCTTACTTCTTATCTGGGTTTTTCATGAAACTCAGTGATGATGAGTATGATGAAAATAATAATCTAAAATTAGCAATAATTTATGGAATAATTTGTGGAATATTTACCGCAATAGCTGCTAATCTAAGTAGTGATGCAGCTTGTATATTTGTTGGAATTCTTATTGGGACTTTACTTGCATTAAAAATTGATGGTAAACATCATATTGCAACTTTATTAACTTTTTTTATTTTACTTGCAATATTTGGAGTATCTTCTTTTAATATTTTCATATTGATTGTTTTAATTTTTGGTGCAGTGGTTGATGAGTGGGGTAATGATAATCCTAGAGTTTATAATGGGGGTTTTTGGCAGTATTTCTTTGATTATCGTTTTACATTAAAAATAGTTATTTTATTATTAGCAGTATTTGGCTACTTTGAATGGTATAGTTTTGTTTGTTTTATTTTATTTGATTTAGCTTATGAATCTGCAAGAATTTTATTTAAAAAGAGATTTTTAAAAAAATAGGAAAAAAATTGAATTGGAATAAATTTTTTTTTAATTTATTCGTCTAATTCAATACCCATTTTTGATGCAGTTTTTGCGAGTAATACTGTTGCAACAACTGCGATTATTGTAACAATAATTGCGTAAATTAATAATCCTGTTAATGCATTTCCTGCGCTGAATACAGATTCGATTGCTTTTTGTATTGCATCGTTCCATGCTAAACCTGCAACGAATGCGAATGCTGTGGTTATTAATTCCATCATTGTTTTCATTGCTAATTTTGAAAATTCGCTTGCCATTTTTTATCACATTTTTATTTTTCTTGATTTTTTTCATAATTTTTTCTAAATAAAAAAAGTATTGTTAGAAAAAATTCATATATTGTTTTTGTTTTTTTATGTATATAATAATTTATAATGATAAATTATGAATGTTTTTAGTTAGATGGAATTTAATATTTTTTCACAGGATTCTAATGGGTTTTCAGATTCGTATATGCTTCGTCCAACGATTATTGCGTTAGCATATTTTAATGTTTCTTTTGCTTGTCCGCCTTGTTTTCCCACTCCGGGGGATATTATGAAACTTTCTTTACCTACTATTTCTCTTATTTCTTTTAGGCGGTTGATTCTTGTTGCTGGTGCTACATAGTTTTTAACATTTAGTTCTACACCCATTTTTGCTATGTCGTCTGCATTTTTTTGTAGGAATTTTTCTGCTCCTGGATGTGACATTTCTGTTAAGAGGAATATTTCTTTTCCATATTCTTCTGCTGTGTTTTTACATGCGTTTACACTGTCTTCTCCTACAAATCCGTGGCATATTATTGCATCTGCTCCTTTTTGGAATGTTTGTTGGCATATTTTTTCATTGG
>CAYSIF010000011.1:0-35427 GCA_964431035.1 uncultured Methanobacteriaceae archaeon
AATAAAAAAACAAGCAAAAAATAAAAGAAAAAAATCTTAAGTTTCTAGCAATGAATCTTATAAAAAATAGTAAAAAATAGTCTGAAATCTATTTTTCAGACTTTTCATGAATTTTATCAAGTTCTTCCATGGAACATGTGAATTTACATTTAGGAAAACCTTTACAACCTACAAAATCACCATAGCGTCCATTTCTTTTAAGTAATTTATCTCCACATTCAGGACATTCTCCTACAACTTCCATTACACGTTTTTTAGTTTTATCTTTTCCACAATCTGGATCTAAACATGCATGTTTTCTAGGTTTTCCAAATGATATTATTGGAAGTCCACATTTATCACATGTTTTTTTAAGGAAATTAGCTCCTTTAGGTAGTGAATATGTGACTTTACAATCTGGATAATTGGAACATCCTATAAAGTGGCTTCTATTGCGTGGGGAATATTTTTTAACTAAGTTTCCTCCACATGCACATTCTCCCACAATATTACTTAATTGGTATGCATCGTAAAGTTTTGTCCCAATTTCTAGTTTGTTTTTATCAACATCATTTAAGATTAGTTTAACTTCCTTTTCTGCATCGTTAATAATCTCTTTCTGTGTTGATTTTGCATTATCTATTCCTTCTAATCTTTGTTCAAAGTTACGTGTTAGTTCTTCACTAGTTAGGTCTTTACAGTATTCTTTTAGTGTGTCGATTAAGTGTTCTCCTAGTTGGTTAACTTCAATTTTTTTTCCTGCTATATATTTTCGGTCGTATAATTTTGCTATTATGTCTGCACGTGTTGCTTTGGTTCCTAATTCTCTTTTTTCTAGTTCTTTTATAAGGGATGCTTCATTGTATCTTGCAGGAGGTTTTGTTTCTTTTTCTTCGGAGATTATTTCTTTTACATTTATAATATCTCCATTTTTTATTTTTGGGAAACTATCTGCTTCTTGTTTTTTGTAAGGGTAATGTGCTAACCATCCTTGGTGGGATACTCTTTTTCTTTTAAAGTTGAATTTTTCATTTGAGATTAGTAAATCTGTTCTCATTGTTTCTAGTTTTGAGTCTTCTGAGAATACACTTATGAATCTGTAAACAATTAATTCGTAGACTTTCTTTTCATCTTTTGTTAGGCCCTCAGGTATAGTTCCTGTTGGATGTATTGCAGGGTGTGCTTCATCTGTTTTTTTACCTTCATTTGGTTTTAATTCTGCAGGTAAGTCCTCGATATGTTTTTTGAATTCGCTGTATTTTGATAGTTGCATTAATATTTTTTCATATTCTAAACTTTTTGGTAATTTTTGTGAGGATGTACGTGGGTATGAAGTGTATCCTGCAGTATATAAATTTTGTGCGATTGTTTGTGTTTTTTTAGGGCTGAAACCAAATACGTTGTAAGATTCTGATTGTAATCCTCCTAAGTTAAATGGTACTGGAGGTTTTCTTGTAGTTTCAGTTACTTTCACATTTTCAACTAATGCATCTTCATTTTCACATTTGTTTAGTATTTCTTCTGCTTTTTTGGGGTCTGATATTTTTCCTTCAGTATAATCCGCAATTATTTCATCATCTAGGAGGGCTTTTATCATCCAATATGGTTCGGGTACGAATTTTTTGATTTTTTTCTCTCTATCTACTAGTAGTGATAGTGCTGGGGTTTGTACACGTCCTACTGATAGTTTTAAAAATCTTTTTTTTGCTGCTCGTACTGATTGCATTAATGATTTGGATATGTTTACTCCAAAGTAGTAATCTAGTACATGTCTTGCTGATCCACTTTCAACTTGGTTTAAATCAATGTCTATAGTATTATTATATGCATTTACTATGTCTGTTTTTGTTAATGTGGAGAATTTCATTCTTGATGAATTTTTTAGTGCATTTTCTCCGCATGCATATTTTAATGCATTGTATCCGATTAGTGTTCCTTCTGTATCGAAATCGCATGCATGTATAAATTTGTCAGCATTTTTTGAGAATTTTTTTATTGCATTAACATAGTCTTTTGTATATTTTTTGCTTTTATCTATTTCATATATTGGAACCCATTTTAAGTCGAAGTATACTTTATCTTTTGGGTTTGTTGGTGTTAATGAGTATAAATGTCCAACTGCTGATACTACGGTTATTTTTTTGTCTTTTTCTTCTATTTCCCAGTATGATACTTTTTTATTGTATTTATGTTTTTTTACATTTGAAGAGATAGCTTGCGCTATTCTTTCTGCTGATTTTGGTTTCTCACAAATAATTACTTCGTGCATTTTTAACCCCATTTTTTTATAATTTTAATAAGTGAATTATATATTTTTTTAAATTAATTCATTATTTATAAATTTGATTTATTTTTGTATTTTTTTTATAATATTTTTTCTATATAAAAATTTTTTGGGAATGAATTATTTTTTTTGATTTATAATATTAATTATAGTTTAGGTAAAAAAATTGTATAATTAAAATTTTATTAAAAATAGTTTTTTTTAGTTTAAATATAAAATTTAAAATGGTATAAAAAGAGTTAATGTTTATTTTTTTTGGGAAGATTTATTCTTTTTTGTTTTTTTCTATTTTTTCATTTCCATAGAATCCATAGAATGTACTGCAGTAGTCACACATTGGGAATTCATCATAATGATAATGACTATGATCATCTTTGTTTATATCAAATTTTTTACCGCAGGTATAACATGTTTCGATTTTTTCTTCCATTTTTTATTTTTCTCATTATTTTTTTATGTGGTGGAAAAAAATAGTGGTTTTTTTTAGTATAAAATAAAAAAATTTGTAGAAAAAATTTTTGTATTTAAAATTTTTTCTTAATTTAGTTGATATTATACTTTTGTAAAAGTAAAAGCTCTTCTGTTGAAAGTTTTTTACCATTTTTGAATTTTTCAAAGATTGCTTCTGCTTTTTCTTTTTCTTCTTTATTCTTTTGATTTGGTGATGAAGATTGTTTGTTTGATTTTCGTTTTTTAGGTTTGTCGCGTCCTAATTTTTTGTTAATTACATGTATTTCGCTTAAAACCATTTTGAAATCTTCATGTTTTGCTGAAGCATTTTTTCTAGCTTCTACAAATGCTTTATGAGCTTCGTCTGCTGCGGTTCTAATTTCATCTGTTTTTCTGAAATATTTTATCATGTTTTCATGTGCTTCTTGAGCTGCAGCGGAAAGTTCAACTACTTTTTGATGGTGCTCTTCAGATTCTCCTTTGAGTTCTTGAGCTTCTTCTTTAACTTTGTCGTCTTCTTTAACTTCATTTAGTTTTTTACGAAGATCATTTGCATTTTTAACGAGTTGGTTTTCTTTTTTAATATCTAAAACTCTGGTTTCAATTATTTTATCTATTTTTTCTATTTCTTTTTCGAGTTTTATTTTGTCTCGTTTTCCAGATGACCATTCAAGATTTCTTATTTTGTCGTTAACTTCGTTTCGTTTCTTTTTGAAGTTTTCAACTTCTTTGTTAATCTCGTTACGTTCGTTTCTGTATTCTATAGCTTTTTGAAGATTTTCTTTGAGTTCAATGTTTAATTCGTCACGTATTTTACGTTGTTCTTTTGCTTCTCTGTTGAATTCTTCTCTTTCATCAGCAATTTGTGCTATGAGATTTTCTTTTTCTTCTTTTTGTTCTTTAACTCCTTCCATGGTGTCTGCAAGAACAAAATCTTTAGGTTCTGGAAGTTTGTTTCTTTTGGATTTTTTAGATTCTTCTTTGGAGGTAGTTTCTTCAGTGTTTTCTTCAGAATCTATTTTTTGGATTTCAATTAAAATATTGTTTAAATCATCATCAATTATGATATCTGCGATTTCTTTGACTTTAGGTTTTGCATTAAACGCTATTCCGCATTTTGCACCTTCAATCATAGATATATCGTTTGCTCCATCTCCAACTGCGACACAATTTTCTAGTTCAAAGTCTTTGTCTTCTAGGAATTTTGTTAGTACATTGAGTTTTGAATCAGAAACTAATGGTCCAGTTACTTCTCCAGTTAGTTTTCCGTCTTCTTCAACAAGGGAGTTTGTGAATATGTAGTCGATACCTAGTTTTTCTTTTATAGGGTCTGCGATTATATCGAAACTTCCACTTATTATTGCTATTTCATAGCCGTTTTCTTTTAGGCCTTTTATTGTTTCTTCAGCGCCTTCGTTAAGTGGTAATTCCTCGCTTAGTTTTTTAATATCTTCTACAGATACTCCTTCGAGAAGTTTCACTCTTTCTTTTATAGATGTTTCGAAGTCTATGTCTCCGTTCATTGCTTTTTCGGTTATTTCTTCGATTTCATCTTCAACGTTTGCTATTTTTCCTATTTCATCTATGCCTTCACCATTTATTATAACATTGTCTAAATCAAATACTACAAGTTTTATCAAACATACCACCAATATTAAATTAAATCCAACTCTTTGAGTCTAGCTGAAGCTCTTTCTACTCCTAGCTTAGCATCATCACGAGTTTTAGCTCCAGTACAAACAACTTTACCAGAACCAAATAATAATAAAACGACTTTAGGGTCAGTCAACCTATATACTAAACCTGGGAATTGTTCAGGTTCGTATTCTGTATTCTCTAATTCTAGAGCTACAGCTTCTAAATTTAATGTGGATTGTAAATTTGCAGAAGCTACTATATTCTGAATTGTGATTTCATATTCTTCAGGGATTTCAGTATCTCTGGTTCTCATTAAATCCACAGTTTTTTTAATAGCTAATTTTGAGTCATCTACTGATTTTGCACCAGTACATACTAGTTTACCAGAACTAAATATCAAAGCAGCAGTTTTAGGATCTTTTAATTTAAAAACTAAACCTGGGAATTGTTCTTTATTAAAAGTAACGCCTTCTAATGCTTCTCTAATATTTTCTAGATCAACATCTTTACCGATACTAGCAGAGGATACAATATTTTCTATTTTTATATCGACATCGGTCAATTGATATACCTCCAATATAATTTAAAAAAAAGTGAGTAAAATATTTTAAAAATAAATATAATTAAAACTAAAATTTTTACTATGTTCTAATATTTGAATTTATAAACTATATAAATGTATTTATAAAAAAAATTAAAAATTCATAAAAAAATATTATACAAAATAATTAAATCACTTTATAAATAAAAAAAATTTTATTAAAAAAACAAGGGAATGTAAAAATGATAGAAGTGGAAGCAAAAGCCAAAATCAATAATCTCGAAGAAATAAAAACAAATTTAAAAAAATTAAATGCTAAAAAAACAAAAATAGAACATCAAAAAGACATATATTTCAACAGTCCAATTGTCGACTTTGCAAAAACAGACGAAGCATTAAGAATAAGAAAAACAACAACAGAAAATAAATCAAACATATTCATAACATACAAAGGCCCAAAAATAGATGCTAAAAGCAAAACAAGAAAAGAAATAGAAATGAAAATAGCAGATGAAAAACAATGCAAAGAAATATTCGAAAACCTACAATTCAAAGAAGTAAGAACTGTAAAAAAACACAGAGAATACTACCAACTAAACGAATACACAATAAACATAGATAAAGTTGAAGGTTTGGACTATTATATGGAAATAGAAACCATAGTAGAAGACAACTCAAACTATGAAAAAGATTTAAATGGCATATTCGACCTATTCAACAAATTAGGAATAAAAAACACATTCGAAAGAAAATCCTATCTAGAACTATTAGAAGATAAAGACTCAAAAAACAAAAAATAATTAATTAAAAAATTTTATATAATCCACAATATAAAAGAAAATTATTATAAAAATAAATATTAATAGAGTGAAATAATGCAATATTTTACAAGTCCTTTTAATAAAGAAGTTGAATTAAAATTCCCAAAAAAACTAATAATCTATGATACAACCCTAAGAGATGGTGAACAAACACCTGGTGTATGCTTCTCACAATCAGAAAAATTAGAAATAGCTAAAAAATTAGATGAATTTAAAATCCATCAAATCGAAGCAGGATTCCCAATAGTCTCCAAAAAAGAGAAAAAAACAGTATCTGCAATAGCAAATGAAGGTTTAAATGCAGACATACTCTGTTTAGCAAGAACCAAAATAGAAGACATAAATGCAGCACTAGACTGTGACGTTGATGGAATAATAACATTCATGGGAGCATCAGACTTACACTTAGAACATAAAATGCACATATCAAGACAAGAAGCACTTAATATATGCATGAACTCTATAGAATATGCAAAAGACCATGGATTATTCGTAGCATTCTCAGCAGAAGATGCAACAAGAACAGATATAGACTTTTTAAAAAGAATGTACAAAAAAGCAGAAAGTTACAAAGTCGACAGAGTACATGTTGCAGATACAACAGGAGCAATAACTCCTCAAGGAATGGAATTCTTAATAACCGAACTTAAAAAGGAAATAAAAACAGATATTGCTCTTCACTGCCATAACGATTTTGGATTAGCAGTAGCAAACTCTATAACCGGAGTACTCGCAGGAGCAACAGCAATATCAACAACAGTAAATGGTATTGGTGAACGAGCAGGTAATGCCTCCTTAGAAGAAATCATAATGGCACTAAAATTCTTATATGGAAAGGACTTAGGATTCAAAACCAAAGTAATTAAAGAACTATCAGACATGGTATCTAAAAACACAGGACTAGAAATACCATACAACAAACCAGTTGTAGGTAAAAACATGTTTAGACATGAATCAGGAATACATGTTGATGCAGTTATCGAAGAACCACTAACCTATGAACCATATCTACCAGAATTAGTAGGTCAAAAAAGACAATTAGTCCTTGGAAAACACTCAGGAGCAAGAGCAGTTAAAGCAAAACTAAACGACTGCGGATATGAAGTAACAAAAGAACAACTATGTGAAATAGTTGAAAAAGTTAAAGAAAAAAGAGAAAAAGGACAATACATAACAGACGACATATTCAAAGATATTGTAAAAAGTGTAAATGACCCATTTGACTATTAACAACAAAAACAAACACACAAATAAAAAATTTTAATTAAAAAATAATACTAAAATAAATTATTATATAAAAAAAAACTCTTGGAAAAATTAAAAAATGAATATAACAGAAAAAATATTATCAAAAAAAGCAGGAAAAGAAGTAAACCCTGGAGAAATAGTTGAATTAGATGTTGACTTAGCAATGTCACATGATGGAACATCTCCTCCTGCAATAAAAACATTTGAAAAAATAACAGATAAAGTATGGGATCCAAATAAAATAGCAATAGTATTCGATCATGTAATCCCTGCAAATACAATAGGATCTGCAGAATTTCAAAAAGTAGCAAGAGACTTCATAAAAAAACAAAAAATAACTCACCACTACACTCACGGTGAAGGAATCTGCCACCAAGTACTGCCAGAAATGGGATTAATAGAACCTGGAAAAATAATTGTAGGAGCAGATTCACACACCTGCACATATGGAGCATTCGGAGCATTCTCAACAGGTATGGGATCAACAGACATGGCAATGGTATATGCAACAGGAAAAACATGGTTCATGGTTCCAGAAGCCATTAAAATAGAAATATCTGGAAAAATGCCTAAAGAAACATGCTCTAAAGACTTAATACTAAATATTATAGGCAAAATAGGAATTGGTGGAGGAACATACAAAACAGCAGAATTCTGCGGAGACACAATAGACACATTAGATGTTAGTAGTAGAATGACAATGTGCAACATGGCAGTAGAAATGGGTGCAAAAAATGGAATAATGGCACCAAATAAATCAACAATAGGTTATGTTACTAAAAGAACAGGAAAAAATAAAAACCAACTAAACATTCTAAAATCTGATAAAGATGCAGAATATAGTGAAGAATTCCACTTCGATGTAAATAATCTAGAACCTCAAATCTCATGTCCTCATGATGTAGATAATGTAAAACCACTATCCAAAGTTGAAGGAACACATATAGACCAAGGATTCATAGGATCATGCACAAATGGAAGATTTGAAGATTTAGAAGCTGCTGCAAAAATACTAAAAAATAATAAAATACATGATGATGTTAGACTAATAATAATACCTGCATCTAAAGAAATATATAACAAATCTTTAGAAGAAGGATTAATAAAAATATTTTTAGACTCTGGAGCAATTGTTTGTAACCCAGGTTGTGGACCCTGCTTAGGTGGACATATGGGAGTTTTATCTGAAGGTGAAACAAGCATATCCTCAACAAATAGAAACTTCAAAGGAAGAATGGGAGATCCTAAATCCAATGTTTACTTAGCTAACCCTTCAGTAGTTGCAGCTTCAGCAATTAGAGGATTTATTGAAAACCCAATCAATATATAAGATTTGATGAAATGTCTGATGATAATAATATAAACAAGCCGTTAATTGAAAAAATCAACAACTTAGAAAAAGACTATGATGGTTATTTTTCCAACACTCAAAAAATTCTTTTAACAACTGATGGATCTATAACTGCAATACTAGATGTTTTACATGGTAAAATAGATTTAAAAACAATAAATCAATATCACACAGAAGCAAATAAAGATATTGCAGAATTATTAAATATAAACATTGGAGATTCTGTAATATATCGGGAAATCTTAATGTATAAAGAAGATAAACCCTTAATTTATGCAATATCTTATATTCCTGTAAAAAGACTACCTGTAGAATTTGAAGATGATTTACTTAAAGAAGATATTCCATTAGGAAGAATTCTTAGAAAATATTCAATAGAATCTAGAAGAGAAGTTAAAAATATAAATATTGAAAATCCTACAGAACGTTTAGAAGAAATATATAAAACAAATGAGGAATTTTTAGCAAGGGATTATAATATTATAAAATCTAATGAAATTTTTATTTGGATTAAAGAATTATTCCCTATAACATATTTTAAATAAAAAAATACTCTTTTTTTTGAAGGTTTTAAAGATGGGCGTTAAATTTAGTGATATTGTAGAAACAGAAAAAATTGAATTCAAATATCTTGAAAATAGAAGTGTAGCAATCGATGCATATAATACATTATATCAATTTTTATCTGGGATTCGTCAAAGAGATGGAACACCATTAATGGATAGTAATGGTAATGTAACATCACACCTTAGTGGAATTTTATACAGGACCTCTTCTATTGCTGAAAAAGGAATAAAACCAATTTTTGTTTTTGATGGTAAACATTCTGATTTCAAGTCAGATACTGTTGAAAAAAGAAGAGAAATTCGTGAAGAATCTGAAAAAGAGTGGAAAAAAGCACTAGAAGAGGGGGATGTAGAAAAAGCCCGTAAATTCGCAATGAGATCTTCAAAATTATCTTCATATATCATAGAATCTAGTAAACAATTATTAGAATTATTGGGAATACCTTATGTCCAAGCAAGTTGCGAAGGTGAGGCTCAAGCAGCATATATGGTTAAAAATGGTGATGCATGGGCAGTAGCATCTCAAGATTATGACTGTTTATTATTTGGATCTCCACGAACAGTAAGAAACATGACACTTAGTGGGGGATTCTCAAAACTTGAATTTATGGAACTTAATAAAGTTCTCAATAATTTGGATTTAACAAGAGAACAATTAATAGATGTGGCAATACTTGTGGGAACTGATTTTAATCCTGGAGTTAAGGGTATTGGTGCTAAAACTGGTATAAAATTAATTCGAGAAAATACTCTTGAAGAGATATTAAAAAATAAAGGTATTGAACCAAGTGTGGATATTGATGTTCTTAGAGATATATTCTTATCTCATGATGTAAACAAAGATTATGATATTAAATGGAAAAAGGTTAATCATGATGGTTTAATTGATTTTATGTGTGATGAGCATGATTTCTCTCAAAATCGAGTTGTTAATTCTGCAGAAAAATTGAAAAAGTTAAGTTCTTCTCAGAGAAGTCTTGAAGATTGGTTCTAAAATGGGGAGAATTGTTGTTTAAAATATTTATTCACATATTCTATAGCTAGATCTACTTGTTTTGGGTACAATTCAGTAATTTTTTCTTCATATTCTTTACGATTATTGGATTTAGTTACGAGATATAATAAATCCATAGCTCTTTTTATAGATTTATCTTTGTTAAAATTGTATTCTTTTTTTATTTCATTTATTTTGAATTTTTGGCTTTTAAATGATGGTATTTCTATTGTTTTACAAACTGTTTCTTTTTCTAAATATTTGAATCGTATTAGGGGACTTACAGAACTAACCAGTATATAATCTCCACAATCTATAAGTGGTGGTATGTTTTGTGTTTTTAATCTTGTTAGTGATGTTAAATCTTTGTAGTGGTGTATATTATAACTGTGTAGTTCTGTATAGAATTTTGGTTTGTATTTTTCCAGTAGGTTAATTATTTTTTGTCCTTGTTCTGTTTTGTAGAATTCTTTGTTTAGTGTTGAGAGGTATTGTGTTTTGTTAAAGTTGTAGATGTATGTTTGTCCTTTTCCGAAGTCTTTGTTGTTTAGTAGTTTGAGGAGCTCTATTGTGGTTTTTCCTTCGTTTCCATGAACTCCTCCTATTATGAGTTTTGTTGGTCCTTTTCCATTGTTTATGTGTCTGAAATATGTCATTATTGTATTATTTTTTTGTTTATGTTCCTTGTGACCAGTTTGCTAGGTAATCTTCTTGTGTTTGGTTTAATGTGTCTATTGTTATTCCCATTGCTTTTAGTTTGAGTCTTGCAACATTGTAGTCTATTTTGTCTGGTGCTTTCATAACATCTATTGGTAGTTCGTTGTTTAGGATGTATTGTGCGGATAGTGCTTGTACTGCGAAACTCATGTCCATTATTTCTGCAGGGTGTCCTTGTCCTCTTGCTGCTGCGAGGTTAACTAGTCTTCCATCTGCGAGGAGGTATAGTTTTCTACCGTCTTTCATTTCGAACATTTCTATGCTTTCTCTAACTTCGCTAATGTTTTTGGATTGTTCTTCTAGGTCTTTTCTATTTATTTCTACATTGAAGTGTCCTGAGTTTGCAAGTAGGCATCCGTCTTTCATATATTTGAAGTCATCGCCTTTTATTATGTCTATGTTTCCTGTTACGGTTATTATAAGGTCTGCTATTTTAACAGCTTCTCTTATGGTCATTACTCTGTATCCGTCCATTCTGGCTTCTAGTGCTCTTATTGGATCTATTTCGGTTACAATTACATTTGCTCCGAGTCCTGCTGCTCGGGATGCGACTCCTCGTCCGCACCATCCGTATCCACATACTACTACATTTTTTCCTGCGATTAGCATGTTTGTTGTTCCCATTATTGCATCTAGTGATGATTGTCCTGTTCCGTATCTGTTGTCGAATAAGTATTTGGTGTATGCATCGTTTACTGCTATTACTGGGAATTTTAATGCTTTGTCTTTTGACATTCCTTCTAGTCTGTGAACTCCGGTTGTTGTTTCTTCGCATGCTCCTTGGATTTTTTCTATTAGTTCCGGATATTTGTTGTGGATTTGGAGTATCATGTCTGCGCCATCGTCTATTATTATGTCTGGTTTGTGGCTTAATACGTTGTCTATTGCTTCGTAATATTCTTCGTCGCTTTGCCCTCTCCATCCATATATGTTTAGTCCGAGTGCAGCAGCTCCTGCTGCTGCATCGTCATGTGTGGATAGTGGGTTACATCCTGTCATTGCGACTTCTGCTCCTCCGGCTTGTAGTGTTAGTCCGAGGTTTACTGTTTTTGGTTCAAGATGTAGGCATGATCCGATTACTATTCCTTCAAATGGTTTTGTTTCTTCGAATTCTTTTTTTATGTGTTCTAGTACGGGCATGTGTTTTTGTACCCATTCTATTTTTCTGATTCCTTCGTTAGCTAGGTTCATATCTTTAACATCACTCATATTTATTCACTCTTTTATATTTCTTGTTTTTTTTGTTGTTATTTTATTATTTATCTTTTTTATTTTTTAAATATTTTTTTAGTTTATAGAAAGGTTTATAAAATATGAAAAATATAATTATATTATTGTCTGTTGCCGGGGTGGCTCAGCTGGTTAGAGCGCACGGCTCATAGGGTTTTAAGAGAACTGCTCTAACTTATTCCTGGGATACCGTGAGGCCACGGGTTCGAATCCCGTTCCCGGCATTATTTATTTTTATCCAGGAATTTTTTTTATTTATTTTAATTTTTTCCTAATTTTTTTTATAAAAAATTATATAACAATAGTTATATAAAATAATCTTTATATCATTAAATAACACAAAAAAATAAAATAGTGATAAAACATGCCAACAAGATACATTGGAATGGGATACTGGGAAATAGCAAGTAGACAAATGAGTATAGTAACAAAAAGCCAACAAAACAGATTCAAAGAAGCAGAAATAACCGTAATAGGCTGTGGAGGAATAGGCGGATCAGTAATAGAAATGCTAGCAAGAATGGGAGTAGGAAAAATCAACCTAGTAGACAAAGACGAATACGACCTATCCAACCTAAACAGACAACTAATAGCAACAACAAAAACACTAAATATCAAAAAAACAGAAGCAGCAGCAGAAAGAGTAAGAATAATAAACCCTTACGTAAAAGTAAACCCAATAAACGAAGAATTCACAGAAAAAAATGCTGAAAAAATAATAAAAAATAGCGACATCGTAATAGATGCACTAGACAATCTAATAACAAGAATAATCCTAACAAGAACAGCAACAAAAAAAGAAATACCAATAATTCATGGAGCAATACACGGAACACAAGGAGAAATAACCGTATTCGATAAAACAACCCCAACATATGAAGAATTATTCGGACTACCGTCAAGAAACAAAGAATTAGATGAAAACACAATCAAAGAAGTACAATCATTAACTCGAGGCGTACCTCCAGTAATAGGTCCTGTACCAAATATAATTGGAAACATGGAAGCATTTGAAGCATATAAATACATCACACAAATAGGAAAAGTTCACTTAGCTCCAAAATTACTCAAATTTGATTTATTAGATTTAAACTCATTTAAAACAATAGAATTATAAAAAAATCATATTCTATTATTTTTCAATTATTCTCTCTTTAGGAATAACAATAGCTTGACCAAATGGATTAACAGCAATACCCTGAATTTCCTCAGGATTTTTATTAATCATTTCAACATAATTCTCTAATTTAACAATAATCGCATTTTGCTTAACTTCATCTTTTGCAATTTCTTCTTCATCAGTAAATGCAGGGAAAAAGTTTTTACCATCTTCAGAACTAATAAGCATAAAATTCAATGGAGTATTAGTATCAAGGGTTATTTCACCATTTTCATCTATTTTATCTTTTAAATCTCCATCAATTTGTATATCAACAGGTGCTAAAAATGAAGCATTATGTATTTCTTTAAAGAATTCTTCTTCTATATCTGAGACATAATTCTCATGTAGTTTACTTATTATCTCTTTCAATTTTTCATTTTTAATAGGGGGTAATTTATTTACTGGTGTTCCACATTCTAAGCAAAATTTGTCTTCTGGTTTTAAAGTTGCTCCACATTTTTCACATATCATAAAAAATACTTTCCTTTTTATAATTTTTCTAATTCATTAAATGGTAATAATTTTTCAACAGCTTTAACTTTAACATCAATACCTTGTTCTCTTAAAGCAGCAATTCCATTAAGCCCACTGCCTGCTACAATACCGAAATTATAATTATCAACTTTAGCATTATAAACTAATTCTCTTGGTTTACCTATTTTATAAATTTTTAAACCTAAATCATCTAATCTGTTAAGTATTTCTTCACTTTCACTTCTTGTAATATATGGTGCTTCTTTTATTGATGCTAAAATATATTTCATACCTTTATTTGTGAGATTAGTCATATCTTTGTTAATGAAAATTTTATGAGGATCTAATGATGAACCATTATAAGATATTAATTCTACAAATAGTTTAGACTTACTAAGTTCTAATAATCCTCCATATCTAGGGTTACACATTATACCATTTTTAATTAAAACACCATCTATTGTTAAACTACAAACTGTAGCTATACCTACTTTATTACTGTCTGTAGGATGGTTCACTATTTTATAATATGGATTATTGAAATTAGGTAGTGTATTATTAACATTTTTCATTATTTCTATTGATTCATCTAAATCTTTTTTATTAATATAAGAAATATTTGCAATAATCTTCCCACTTTCAGTGTTTATATCGAAGTCAACACCATCTAAAAGATTCCATGTTTTCGTAAGTAAGAAGGATATTTTTTGTTTTGTTTTTTTTGCTGGTGTTTTTAATATTTTATTTGGAGTGTTGATTTGTTGGAGGTTGTTGAATTTTTCAAGTTCATCTATGGTTTTTATATTTATTTGGTGTCCTAATTCTTGTGCTACACAGAATGGTGTAACTCCTCCAATTATGGTAACTCCGATTAGGTTTTCATTTACTGGTATTCCTAATGTGTCTCTTCCTTTTTCTCCAATGTCTAGTATTCCATCTATGTTTATTTTTTTTAGTTTGTTTAATACTTTTATGGTTTTGTTTTTTGTATTACTTGGTATTACTCTGAAGTTTGCAGGTATTATTCCTTCACCTGTTTCTAGGACTTTTTTAACTGATGTCATGTCTTTGGATATGAATGCATTTATTGGTGAAAGGGAGGTTTTTTTGTAGGAGATTATTTCTGTAAAGTGTGTTGGTTTGTAGTCTTCTATTTGTACAAGTCCTCCGTATATTGGTTGTGAGGGTATTCCGTGGGATAGTAGTACTCCGTCAATTGTTGTGCTACATATTGTTTTTATTGTATATTTGGTTTTGTTTGCTTCATTATCTTCTTCTATTTTTATTAGTGGGCTTACTGATAGTCCTGATTTTATGGTTTCTTTTAATATATCTATTACTTTTTCGTCGTATGTTTCTACTTTGTTGGTTATTAGATTTCCTGTTTTTGTTTTTGAGTTTAAGTCTGTTTTATAAATCATTTCTTCGAACTTGGAGTGTATGAAATCTACTTGGTCGTATATTAGTCCTTTTTCTAGTTTTATTTTTCCAAGTTCGGTTATTATTCTTCCGGAGTATCCCATTCTTTGTGTGTATCCTTTTTCGTCTAGAATCTGCATGTGGTATCGAACTGCTCGTTCTCCTAAGTTATATCCTTTATTTTTCAGTTCATTTGCTATGATTTTTGAACCTATTGGTTTTTCTTGTTCGTTTAGTATTCTTAGAATTTCTATCATTCGATGTTCTGATTCTGACATTGTTTCTGATACCCTTTTTTATCCTCTATTTTTTATTATTTTATAAGTCCATGTAGATTTTTTGTTCGTATCCGAATACTTTTGCTCTGTATTCTTCCCATTCTTCTGATTTTGCTTTTATAAATGCATTAACTATATGTTCTCCTAGTGCCTCTTTGATTATTTCGTCTTTTTCTAGTTCTTGGTATGCTTCCCATAGGCTTGCAGGTAAGAGGTCTATTCCTAGTTCTACTCTTTCTTCTTCTGTTAATTTGTAGATGTTTATTTCTGTTGGTTCTCCTGGTTCTATTTTGTTTTTAATACCATCCATTCCTGCATATAACATTGCTGCAAATGCTAGGTATGGGTTACATGCTGGGTCAGGTGCTCTGTATTCTACTCTTGTTCCTTTTCCTCTTGCTGCTGGTACTCTTATTAATGCGGATCTATTTTTAAGTCCGTATGCTATGTATACTGGTGCTTCATATCCTGGAACTAATCGTTTAAATGAGTTAACTATTGGGTTAGTTATTGCAGTTAATGCTGGAGCGTGTTTTATTAATCCTCCTATGAAGTATAATGCATCTTGGGATAGTCCTGTTTCACTATTGTCGTCTGCAAATAAGTTTTCATCACCTTTAAATAAACTTTGGTGGCAGTGCATTCCACTTCCGTTTTCTCCGAAAAATGGTTTTGGCATAAAGGTTACTTTGTAATTTAAATCATCAAATTCTGCCATATTTGCAACAATTGCTTTTATAGCTTGTTTAAATGTTATAACTGCATCTGCAGTTCTTAATGCATCATCAAATTTAAATGCTATTTCATTTTGTCCAGGACCTACTTCGTGGTGACTTACTTCAACATCAAACCCTAATTCTTCTAAGTTTAATGTTAATTCTCTTCTAAAATCAGGTCCTTTATCTGTAGGTTCAACATCAAAATAACCTGCATCATCATAAGGTACTGGATATCCGTCTTGGTCGATATCTACTATAAAAAATTCTGGTTCTGGTCCAATATTGTACTGATATCCATATTCTTCTTTTAATTTTTTTAATGCTTTTTTAAGTATGCTTCTTGGGTCTCCTACAAAAGGATCTCCTTCTGGAGTGTATATGTCACATACAAATCTGCACACAACAGTTTCTTCAGGTCTCCAGGATAATGTTGAATAAGTTGTTATGTCTGGTTTTAATATTAAATCACTATCATTTATTTCTACAAATCCGTCAATTGAGGATCCATCAAAAGGCATTCCATGTTCGAATAAGATTCTCATTTCTTCTTCTTCATAAGGAACAGTTATACTTTTTGGAATTCCATTTATATCTACAAATTGGAGTCTAACAAATTTAATTTGGTCTTTTTCCATTATTTGTATCATATTTTCGATTTCTTTGGACATATTAATAAAATCTCCACAAAATGTTTTAGTTTTTTTTTTAAATTCTTGAATATTCAATATAAATAATTAATATTATATAAATTGTATAATAGTTAATTTTTTCAATTAATATTATGAAAAATATATTTTCTCTAATTATCGGAAGTGTACTTCCATATTATGTATTATTTTTCATAAAACTTAATAATTAAACTTTCGCAAAAAAAACATAAGTTAAATTATAAAAAAATAAAAAACTAATATAAAAAAATATAAAATGAATATAATTAGATTCCTATCTAAATACTAATAATAATAGGTGATTAATTTGGAAAATTTCGGTGAATGGTACCTTGATATTTTAGAAAAAGCAGACTTAGTAGATTCAAGATATCCAATTAAAGGATTAAGTGTAATAAGACCATATGGGTTTCAAATAAGAAAACAAGCACTAAAAATATACAGAGATTTAGTTGAAAAAGAACACGAAGAATTACTATTCCCCACATTAATCCCTGAATCAGAACTAGCAAAAGAAGGAGAACATGTAAAAGGATTTGAAGATGAAGTATACTGGATTACTCATGGAGGAAAAACACCACTAAATGAAAAACTAGCACTACGCCCAACAAGTGAAAGTGTAATGTACCCAATGTTCAGCTTATGGGTAAGATCACACATAGACTTACCAATGAAATACTTCCAAGTAGTAAACACATTCAGATACGAAACAAAACACACAAGACCAATAATACGAGTAAGAGAAATACAAACATTTGCAGAAGCACACACAATACATGCCTACAAAGAAGAAGCAGAAGAACAAATACAAACAGGAATCCAAATATTCAAAGAACTATTCGACAGCATGGGAATACCATACACAATATCAAAAAGACCAGAATGGGACACATTCCCTGGAGCTGAATACACAATGGCAATGGATGTACTAATGCCAAGCGGAAGAACACTACAAATAGGAACAGTACACAACCTAGGACAAACATTCTCAAAAACATACGACATAATATTCGAAAACAAAGAAGGAGAACACGAACACGCATACCAAACATGCTATGGAATAAGTGGAAGAATACTTGCAGCACTATTCGGAATACATGGTGATGAAAAAGGACTAAAACTACCTCCAAAAATAGCACCAAACCAAATAACACTCATACCAATACTATTCAAAAAAGGAAGAGAAGAAGTTCTAAACAAATGCAAAGAAATAAAAGAACAACTAGAAAAATCAAACATAAGAGTAAACACCGACGACAGAGAAATAAGACCTGGAAAAAAATTCTTTGACTGGGAAATAAAAGGAACACCACTAAGACTAGAACTAGGACCTAGAGACCTAGAAAACAACAAAGTAATAATAGTCAGAAGAGACACACTAGAAAAAACAGAACTACTACTAGATGACAACCTAACAGACAACATACAAAAAATACTAAACGATATAACCGAAAACCTAAGAAACACAGCATGGGAAACACAAAAAAACCACATAAAAAATGCAGATAAAATAGAAGAAATAAACCAACTAATAAAAGAAAAAAACATGGTAACATTCGACTGGTGTGGAGAAAAAGAATGCGGTAAACAAATAGAAGAAAAAACAGATATAGACCTACTAGGAACACTCAAAGAAACCAATGACAAACAAACAACATGCATACACTGTGGAAAACCAGCAAAACACAAAGCATTAATCGCAAAATCATACTAAAAAAAAATAAAAAAAAGGAGAGTAATAAAACTTGGATAAAATACATGCAATAATACCAGTAAGCAAATTCTCAGATGCAAAAACAAGACTATCACCATTCCTATCAACAACAGAAAGAGAAGAACTACTAAAAGCAATGCTCGAAGATGTTACAAAAACTCTAAAAAGATTAGTAGACAAAATAATAATAATAAGCAAAGACCAAGATGTACTAGAATACGCAAAAAAACTAAAAGTAGAAACACTAATAGAAGAACCTGAAAACAACACACTGAACAAAGCACTAACACAAGCAATGAACCACTGCAGAGGAAAAACAAAAAAAGTACTAATAATACCATCAGATGTACCACTAATAGGCAAAACAAACATAAAACTAATAATAAAACAAGCACAAAAACTAGACTTCCTAATAATGCCCTCAAAAGGAGGAGGAACAAATGCACTAATAACAAAACCAAGGGGAATAGACATGGCATTCGGAGACTGCAGCTTCAAAAAACACATCGAACTTGCAGAAGACAAAGGATACTCTCCACTAGTACATGACTCCTTTTACATGGCACTAGATGTCAACACGACAGAAGATCTAGGTGAAATATTAATACATGGAAAAAACACGAAAACAAGAGAATACCTAAAATCAATAGGAATAAATGTTGAAAGCATCCACGGACCCGAAAGACTAAAAGTCACAAGGAAATAAAAAAAATGATAGGACTAACAATAGCAGGATTCGACCCATCAGGAGGAGCAGGAATATTAACAGATGTTAAAACACTGCACTCATATAATATACACCCAATAGCCGCAATAACAACACTAACCGCACAAAGTCCAAAAAACGTATATGGAATACAACCAGTAGACTTAGAATTCATAGAAAAACAAATAGACAGTGCACTAAAAGAATACAATGTAAAATATGCAAAAACAGGATTATTATACTCAAAAGAAATCATAAAATTAGTATCTGAAAAAATAACAGAATATGAACTAAAAACAGTAGTCGATCCAGTTATGGTTGCAAGCTCAGGAGACTCACTAAGCACAAACAAAATAGCAAAATACCTAAAAAAATACATCCTCCCAAAAACATTAATAACAACACCTAATGTTAAAGAAGCCGAAGAATTATCTGGAATAAAAATCAACACAACAAAAGACGCAATAGAAGCCGCACACAAAATAGGAGAATATTGTAATGTTATAATAACTGGAGGACATCTAAAAGGAAATAATATAATATTCGATGGAGAAATCCATCAAATACAAAAACCATTAATAAAAACAGAAAACCTGCATGGAACAGGATGCACATTTTCAGCATCACTACTCGCTAACTTAATAAAAAATCCAAAAAATAATCTAATAAAAAATATTAATGAATCATTGGACTTCACATTCGATGCAATCAAAAATGGAAGATATGGGACATTAAACCCTAAATTCTATTAATCATATTACTATTTTTTTATCCAATAACTCTTAAATCAGGTAAAACTATTTTAGGAATAATAAATGAACCATACTGTTTGATTTCAGAATCAATAGCATTACACTTTTTAAGTATATCATACACATTTCCTGAAATCATAGCCTTTCGCACAGGACTATCACGCTCACCATCATTAATAATAAAACCATTACTAACTTCTAATGAAAAATCTCCAGTAATTGGATTAGCAGTATGTGCTCCTAAAACATTAGTAGCAAGAACACCTTTATTTATATCCTCAAAACTTTCAGTATCCTTAAAATCAAAAATCAAATTAGATAAACCTACAGAAGGGGTTGATGAAAAATTTCTAAAACCATTACCTGTACTTTTCTTATTTGCTTTATTAGCATTATAAATATCATAAATAAAATTCTTAAGAACACCATCTTTAACAAGTTCAGTTCTTTGAGAAGCAGTACCTTCACTATCAGCTTTAGATGATCTATTACCTCCATTATAAGTTCCATCATCGTAAATAGATAAGTTTTCATTTACAATAACTTCTCCTACTTTATCTCCGAGCACAGATCGACCACGTTCAACACTTTCACCAGAAAAACCACTAATAAATGTTGATAAAATACCAATAGCTGCATGATAATCTAAAACAACATTTGTATCTTCAGTATCAACTTTAACACCACCGATAGAATCTCTAGCAAGGGATGAAACATCATTTGCTAACTTTTCACCATTTAACTCATCATAATTTCTTGAAGATATTACATCATAAGCACTTGATAGTTCACCATCTTTTTCAGCATTAACAGAAACATATGCTCCAAAATATGTGCCTTCATCTTCTACATAAACACCATTTGAATTTAAAATAATCTCTTGAGAGTAGGATTTACTAAACTCTCCACTTGTAGGTGCACATTCATTATCATTTACAGTATTAAGAATATTTTTCATAAAAGAAGTAATTTCATCTAAATCTAAATCCTTATTTTTCTTATCTACTTTATCTTTTATTTTGGGATAGTCTGTTTTTTGTGCAAATGAAAAATGTTCGTCTTTTTCATTTAATTTAGCATTTAAATAGGCTTTTTTAGCAGTATCTTCTATTTGGTTCATGTCTGTGGTATATGCAAAACCCATTTTTTTATCAAATAATACTCTAATTCCGATTCCACGTATTATTTCTTCTTTAGCAAAACTTAAATCATTATTCTGGGAATCTACTTGTGTTATGTGGCTTTGTTCTAAAATGATTTCATATTCTTCTGCATATTTTTTAATATTTTGCTCTGCTTCTTCTATTATGGTGTTTAACATTGATTAATCAAATCCTTATATTTTAATAAATTTTTCAACAGCTTCTTTAACTCCTAAACCATATGGTTTATTACATACATAATCTGCTTTCATTTTAAGTTCTTCTGTTGCATTTGAAACTGCAATTTTTAAACCAACAGTATCTAAGAAGGGTAAATCGTTTTCACTATCTCCAATACCCATAATTTCATTTGTATTAATATTGTTTAGTTTTGCTAATTTAGCAAGTGTTTTACCTTTGTCTACATTGGTATCTGTTAAATGTATTGCAAAACCACTATCATAAACTTTTATGTTCCAATTTTTTAAATTTTCACGTATTATGTCTGGATTTATTGTTCTATAGAATGCTATTTCTGATAGTCTACAGTAGGTATCTTCAACCATTACTAATGATTCATCAGTTATTTTTTCTTTTAACTCTTCGTATGCTTTTTTAATATAATTATAATCTGAGAGAACTATTGTTTCATTATTTTGGTATCCTTCTTTAAACATTACTCCACCGTTTTCTCCAACAACTCCTCCAGTTGTTCCAATTGAAGTGGATAGTGCATAGGTGTAGGATGCGGTGTTTCCTGTTACTAGTATTACTGGAATGTTATTATTTTCTAATTTTCGTAATGTTTCAATAGCTTCTATACAAAGTAATCGTTTGGAATCAGTTATTGTTCCATCAATATCTACTGCAACAGCTTTTATAGTGGCCATAGGTTAATCCTTTTATTTATTTTGTTGGGGTGTAACGATGGGCTATATTACAGGTTCCTTCTTTACTAACCATGCATGCTCCGATTGGGTGTAATGGATTGCATGATTTTCCGAATAAAGTACAATCTGTAGGTTTTTTAAGTCCTCTAAGTATTGGTCCGCATATACAACCTTTAGGGGCTTCAACAACGTTTTCAACTTCTATGTCGTATTTTTCACGGGCATTATATTTATCAAATTCAGGTTTTAATTCTAAAACACTATTTGGAATCTTTGGGAAACCTCTCCACTCGCGACTTGTAACATCAAAAACATCATCAATAGCTTTTTGAGCAACAACATTACCTTCAGTACGTACTGCACGTTTATATTCATTATCTATTGTTGGTTTGTTATTTTTAACTTGTCTAAGTATTAAATAGACTGCCATTAAAATATCTAATGGATTAAAACCAGCAGTAGCTTGAGGTATGCCATAATCGGTAGATAAATACTCAAATGGTTTTGTACCTATGATGGTACATACATGGCCTGGTTCTATTAAAGCATCAAGATTTGTTTCTCCAGAATTTATTAGCCAATCTAAAGCTGGAGGTATTAATCTATGGCATGATAGTACTGAAAAATTATTAGTAGGTCCACTTAATAATTCTGAAGCGGTGGTTGGTGCAGTAGTTTCAAAACCTGCAGCAATAAAAGCAACTTCTTTATCTGGATTATTTTTAGCTAATTCAACAGCATTGTTTATTCCATAAACAACTCTAATATCAACACCTTCTGCTTTAGCATCTGCTAAAGATTTTTTAGAACCTGGAACACGTAACATATCTCCGAAGGTAGTTATAATAACTCCTTTATCTGCTAATGTTAATGCTTCATCGATTTCACGTGATGGAACAACACAAACAGGACATCCGGGTCCTGCTACAATTTCTACTTCTTCAGGTAATAAAGATCTAACACCATTTTCCATTATGGTATGTTCATGGGATCCACAAACATGCATAATACGTATAGGTGTGGAAATTTCATTTATTCTTTTAATTAATTCCTTGGACAAATTTTTCATATTTTTTTCAACACCTAGATAAAAATTTAAAATATTATTAATTATTATATTTTTTTTATAAAAATAATATTATTATATAATATATTTAAAATAATATAATTATCTAATACTATGTAAAAAAATTTATATTTATTATAATTGATATAAAAGGATATTCAAACAGTATGTATAAAAATAATAATATTTTGGTGGTTATACCTGCTAGGGGAGGGTCTAAAGGTATTCCTAGAAAAAATATTAGGATTATGAATGATAAACCCCTAATTGCACACACAATAGAATGTGCTAAATCTAGTGATTATGTAGATAATGTTATAGTAACTACAGATGATGAGGAAATAAAATTCATATCTGAAAAATTCGGAGCAGAAGTTATTAAACGTTCTGGTAACTTAGCTGAAGATAACATTCCACTTGATCCAGTAATATATGATGCAACAATTAAAAAAGAAAAAGAAACAGGACAAAAATTTGATTTTGTAATAACAATACAACCAACATCCCCACTTTTAAAAACAAACACTTTAAACAAGGCTATTGAAAAATTAGAAAATAACGACACAATCATAAGTGTTGTTGATGATCGACATTTAGCATGGGGATATGATAAAAATAAAGGATATTACCCATTATACAAAGAAAGACTAAATAGACAATATCTCCCAGAAACATACAGAGAAACAGGTTCTATATTTGCAAGTAAACGAAAATTCATTAAAGAAAATTCAAGATTAGGGGATAAAATAGACTTAATCCAAATATCACATGATGAAAGTATTGATATTGATAATTATCAAGACTGGTGGGTTGCAGAACACCTCCTAAAACAGAAAAAAATCATAATAAAAACTGATGCAACACAAGAAATAGGAACAGGACATATATACAGAGGACTAAGCATAGCATCAAAACTAATAAACCATGAAGTATTATTCATACTCAACGAAAACAAAACACTCGGTATAGATATTATTAAAAATTTCAATTATCCATACATCACTCATTCAAACGATAAAGACTTAATAGAAAAAATCAACGACTTCAAACCAGATATAATTATAAACGACATACTAAACACAAATGAAGAATATGTTAAAAGCTTAAAAAACGAAAACTACTTCATAATTAACTTTGAAGATATTGGAAAAGGAGCTAAACATGCAAATCTAGTATTTGATGCATTATATGAACATAAAATACCATTCAAAAATGTTTACAGTGGACATAAATACTACATACTAAAAGATGAATTCTATTATCAACCATATAAAAAAATAAAACCCGAAGTAAATGAAATATTACTAACATTTGGAGGAACAGACCCAAATAACCTAACTAAAAAAACATTAGAAGCAATATTAGCAAGTAATTACTCCAAAAAAATAAAAATAATACTAGGTTTAGGATATAAATATAAAAAAGAAATACAAAAAGAATATGCTAACTCATCTAATATTGAAATATTTGAAAATGTGAAAAATATTAGTGAACATATGATTTCAGCAGATTTAATAATAACATCTGCAGGAAGAACAATGTATGAAGTAGCATCACTAGGAGTTCCATGTATATGTTTATGCCAAAACAAAAGAGAGCTAACTCACATATTTGGAAATATTGACAATGGTTTCATAAATCTAGGACTAGGGGCTGAAGTTTCACAAAAAGAAATAATAGAAACCATTGAAAATATAATAAATGATTATAATTTCAGAGTTGAAATGAGCAAACGTATGATAAACATGGACGTTAAACATGGATTTAATAATATTGTAGATATTGTGAAATCAGAATACGATAATTTCATAAAAAACTAAAAAAAGGAGAAAAAATACTAATGACTATTTTCAATGAAAAACCATTTTTAATAGCTGAAATTGGTGTTAATTATTATGATATTGCTAAAAAAGAAAATTTAACCAATATGGATGCAGCAAAATTAATGATTCGTGAAGCTAAAAATTCAGGATGTCATGCAGTCAAATTTCAATCATATAAAGCAAACACACTAGCATCAAAAAACTCACCGGCTTATTGGGATACAAATGAAGAACCAACACAATCCCAATTTGAATTATTTAAAAAATTCGACAAATTCAGCAAAAAAGAATATGAAGAATTAGCTAAATACTGCGATGAAGTAGGAATAATGTTCTTATCAACACCATTCGACTTCGAATCAATAGAATACCTTGATGAATTCATGGACATTTACAAAATATCCTCCTCAGACTTAACAAACATTCCATTTATCAAAGAAATAGCAAGAAAAAACAAACCCATAATCATAAGCACTGGAGCATCAACTATTGAAGAAATATCCCAAGCAATACATGCAATAGAAGAAGAGGAAAACACAAACATAGGAATAATGCACTGTGTATTATCATACCCAACCGAAAACGAAGACGCCAACCTTTTAATGATAAAAAATATTAAAAATCTTTATCCAGACTATGATATTGGATACTCAGACCACACTAGACCAGATGATAAAATGCTAATACTTGCTATGGCATACCTCAATGGAGCTAATATAATCGAAAAACACTTCACATTAGATAAAACATTAAAAGGCAACGATCATTATCACGCAATGGATCCAGACGATGTTAGACAATTCTTCAAAACTATCAACTTCATAAATAAAATAAATGGACAATATGAAAAAATACCATTAGAATGTGAAACAGAATCAAGAAAACAAGCAAGAAGATCAATAGTAGCTAAAAACAACCTTCCAAAAAATCACATAATAGAAAAAAAAGACTTAACATATAAACGACCAGGTACAGGCATATCCCCTGCAGATATTAATGAAATTATAGGTAAAAAAGTTAAAAAAGAAATACTTGAAGATGATTTAATAAGTTTTGAAAACCTATATTAAAGTAATTTTATTTTTTTTGAGGATTTGAATTTCTTATGAAAACAATTAAAGAGATTTGTGAAGAATTTTTTAAATTAGAAACAGAGTACAATTTCAACAATATTAAAATCCAAGACACATATCCATGGGAACTAGTTAGAGTATACTTATATTATGAAATAACAAGAAAATTAGGAATATTCGGAAGTGCACAACAATCTTCAGTAAGTCTTTTTGATAAAATTAAATCATTTGCTCCATTTATTAAAAACAGCATACTCTCAAATCCATTTTCAGGTAAAAATGATATTGATGTTTTAGTATTTTCCCATCCTCGTAAAGTTTTCTACAATAATCAATATCAAGATATTTACAGTTATTTCTTAAGTAACAATTTCACAGAATTAAATAAGAGTTATTGTGTTATTGATTCTCCTTATCTGAATAAACATTATATTAAATCAAATAATCATGTGAAATTTAATGACAGGATTTTATTATCTTCATATTTTTATAAAAAGCGAAATAAAATCGCTTTTACTGATGAAGAATTAGAGAATATTAATTTTATTAAAACTAAAATAAAAGAAAGTTTTAATGTTGATGTAGATTTATTTAACATATTTTCAAACCATATTCTAAATTTTAAATATGAATATTGTAAATATAAAGAACTGTTGGATGAGAAAAATGTTAAACAGGTTTATGTTGTTGTGGCATATGAAAATAAAGCTTTAATAAGTGCTTGTAAAGATTTGGGTGTTGAAGTTTTAGAGTTGCAACATGGGGTTATAAGTAAATATCATTTGGGTTATAGTTTTCCTGATTCTAATGTACATTATTTTCCAGATAAAATCTTAAGTTTTGGGGATTATTGGGAAGAATCTGTTTCTTATCCTATTTCTTTGGAGAATATTTTTCCAATTGGATTTAAATATTTTGAAGAAAACAGTAAAATGTATAAAAATATTCCTAAAATTAAAAATCAAATACTTTTCATATCACAGGGAGTTATTGGGGAATATTTATCTAATTTTGCATTTGATTTGTTTAAAAAGTTAGATGAGAATTATACTTTCATATATAAATTACATCCTGGGGAATATGAAACTTGGAGGGAAAATTATCCTGTCTTGTCTAAGTTAATTAAATATGATAATTTTAAACTTATTGATAATAATGAGATTCCATTGTATAAGTTATTTGCAGAATCAGAGTTTCAGGTAGGTGCATTTTCTACTGCAATTTATGAGGGTTTAAGTTTTAATTGTAAAACTTTTATTTTAGATGTGCCTGGTGTGGAATATTTAGATGATTTAGTTGATAAAAATATTGTTATTAAGATTAATGATTCTGATGATATGGTTGATAAGTTAAATGATAATTTAGTTGATTATGATTCGGAGTATTTTTTTAAGGATTTTGATAGTCAATTATTAGAGGATATAATTGTAAATGAAAATATTATGAGAATTGTTGATGATTGATTAATCTTTTTTTAGGTGGTTATTTTTTTGAGTCAGTATGTTAAATTTGTTCAGAGGATTGGGCTTGTTGGTATTACTAATATCTTGATAAGTTTGAGTAGTTTAATTTTTATACCTATTATTACTAAGAGTTTTTCTACTGCAGAATATGGTATGTGGGCTCAAGTAACTGCTACTGTGGCTTTAGTTCCTAATATTGCTAATTTGGGTTTGCCTTATACTATGGTTAGGTTTTTATCTCCTTTGAAAGATCGGTTGAAGATTAGGGGCTCTTTTTATAGTATGGTTTCAATAACTTTGGTTTCTACTTTGGTTATTTGTGCTTGTTTTTTTATATTTTCTGGACCTATTGCTGGGGCTTTGTTTGATGGGAATTTAAGGGTTTTATATATTACTATTATTATTTCTTTCTTTGCTTGTTTGAATTTGATGCTTATAAGTTATTTTAGGACTTTTCAGATGATGAGGAAGTATAGTATTTTCCTTATTTTGCAAAGTTATATTGGTGTTTTTTTGTGTATTTATCTTGTTTATTCTGGTTATCATATTGAAAATGTTATTTTTGGTCTTCTTAGTGGATATGTTATAGTTTTTATTTCAATGTTACTTATGATAATTAAAGATATTGGATTTGGTAAACCATCATATGAAAACATTCGTGAAGAATTAGCATTTGCAATACCAACAATCCCAAATAATGTATCCTCCTGGGTAGTTGATTCTAGTGACAAATATGTTATAGGAACAATATTAGGATCAGCAGCAGTAGGATGCTACTCACCAGGATACGCACTAGGAAGTGTATTACTAATGTTTTTATCACCATTTGCAGTCCTACTGCCCGCAGTACTACCAGAACACTTTGAAAAAGGAGACATGAAAACCGTTGACATGTACATGAAATACAGTATGAAATATTACCTACTACTAACAGTACCAGCAGCAGTAGGAATGTCAGTACTAAGCAAACCACTACTCATGATAATAACAACAACCACAATAGCAAACAACGGATACCTAATAACACCATTCGTATGCCTAGGCGCAATATTCATGGGAGTATATGGAATAACAAACAACATACTAATACTAGAAAAAGACACAAAAATACTTGGAAAAATATGGATACTAGTAGCAATCCTAAACATAATACTAAACATAATAGCCGTACCATATATAGGAATAATCGGAGCAGCACTAGTAACACTACTCTGCTACATAATCGCATTTGCAATAACAACAATCAAAAGCAACAACTACCATAAACTAGTATACGACCATAAAACAACAATAAAAATAATAATATCCTCATTAATAATGGGACTAATAGTTAAAATAATAAATCCAACAGGACTAATAAACGTAATAATAGCAATAATAATTGGAATAATAGTATACTTTGCACTAATATTCCTAATGAAAGGAATAAAAATAGAAGAACTAAAATTCTTCAAACAAATGATTTAATGAAATTTACCCTCAGATTTCAACTTCTCATAATGATCCTTATCACGATACTTAAACACCTTAGCAGGATGACCCCCTGCAATACCATACTTAGGAACACTCTTAACAACAGTACTACCTGCCTGTATTATACTACCTTCACCAATAGTCACACCAGATAAAATAGTCACACGATTACCAATCCACACATTATCCTCAATAACAACATCCCGTGAAATAACAGTACTATCATAAGGTATAGCATCACCATTATCATAATTATGAATATCAGTAATAATCATACACTCAATACCTGAATGAAAATTATCTCCAATAGTAACAGACCCCTTACCTTGAATATGAATACCATTAAAATTAACATTATCTCCCAAATGAGTATTAGGTGTAACAACACACTTACCATTAACTTTTAAATTACTCCCATAACTTCCAACAGTATCCATAACTCTTCTAGTATAATTCTTAACTTTTAATTTATGCAAAGGATTAATCATAAAAAAATATCCCTAAAAAAAATTTAATTAAAAAAAATCAGTTCTCCTCTTAATTAGGACAATTAATAGAATAATGAGATAATAAAATAGCACACTTTCTAATAGTTGTAGAATCTAATTTACAATCTCCACGAGTAATCTTATGTAAAACCTCATCCATGAAAAGATCATTATCATTTAAAATATCATTAATAATAGCAACATCCCCACTAACAAAACCTATTAAAGGTTCAATAGGAATAGTGAAACCATTCTCATCTAAAAATCCAAATAATATTCTATTTAAAGCCAATGTTTTTTGTTTAAGTTCGAGTTCATCCCGGAATCTTAACTTACCTTCATTAGGTCGCATATTACTCTGATTCATACTTAACTCCTGAGGACTATTACGTTGAGTAATAATTGTAAATATCCCAGTAGGTCCTATAACTACATGATTAATTGCAACATTGGTTCCAGGGGTCTTAACATGATATAAAACATAATAATCTTTAGGTAAAGTTAATAATTTAGAACGTATAACATGAACATGCTCGGGTTCTAAATCTTTATTCTCTTTTTGTTCATAAAATCCATAAACAAGTAATATTATTCCAAGAATTAAAATTAAAATACTTTGCCCTATATTAATTATTAAAATACTTATTAATCCAACAATTGTTATAACTGTTCCAGCAATAATACTAATTTCTTTTTGTGTTAAATTCCCAAGATATCCATTAAGTGATTCATCTTTTTTAGAATTTTTAACTAAATTATCTGTATTTAACTCAGGATAACTTAAATCAACATTATTAGATTTTATTTTATCTTTAAATCTATGGGATATTTGATCAAACATCCCTCCTTCATATGGAGTTTCTAGAATATGTTGGAGGTATTCACGTTTTAATTCCTGTTTTAACTCTCCATAATATTTGTAAATAGTTATTTCATAATTATCATTTATATTAGTATTTTTTGCTTTAGAGTTATGTTCAGGATAAATAACTTCATTTTCAACTTGGGTATTAGCATTGTTGTTAAGTTTAATATTATTTAATTCATTTTGTAAATCATTTAAATTAGAATGTTGAGGTATTTTTGCAGTTTGTATAAGTTTAATATTGAGACTATCGTCCATATATTTTAATTCTCCACCACAACTATCGCATTCATATTCATCAATATTGTCTCTAGAATCTATACGATATTTCAACCCACAATCTTCACAATAAACAACTTCTGTGTTATTTTTCGTTTTAACATTATTATTTTTTGAATTTACTGTGGTTTCTTCTAAGTTACTCCTACAAACATTACATTCATAATTAGTAACGTCTTCATCATCCTCTAATTGGTATTTTTCTCCACAGTTTTGACAAATTACTACTTTCATTTAAATCCTCTAAAAAAATAGTATAATATTCATTGATTAATACAAATTTTAATTTAAAATTCTTTATTTATAATATTATATTATATAGTTTTGTTATAATATAAATAATACCTTATTAAATTTGACTTTATTTCCAAATTAAAAAAATTTCACAGTATTGATTTATAAATTTCAATAATCTTATTAGAAATTTTATCCCAATTATATTCATTTTTAACTAATTTCTTCCCAGATTCTCCGAATTTTCCTCTTAACTGAGTATCATTAATTAATTTTATCATAGAATTTTTAAGATCATCTTTATCATATTCGCAGGTTAAACCAACATTATTTTCAACCCAATCATGAATATGATTATTTTTAGTTAATATTAATGGTTTACCACAAGCCATAGCTTCTAGGCCACTAGTTGTAAATGACTCGTACTGGGAAGGCATAATAAATATATCACAATCCACCAATGCACTAATCTTATCCTCTGAATATAAAGGACCAGTAAAAATAACACTCTCACTTAAATTATAATCATTAACTTTTTGTTTAATAATACTTTCAAAACCATCATCTGGACCAACAATAAGTAATTTAACATTATATTCATCTTTTTTCAATTCATTAAAACTTTCTATAAGTAAATCCAGACCTTTAATTTCATGAATTCTACCTAAAAATAATAAAACAGTTTCATCATCAGAAATACCATATCTTTTCCGTATAACTCCAGAGGAATACTTTTCTAGGTCATATTCTTCTAAATTAATACCTAATGGGACAATCTCAACATTATCTTCTGGAACACCCATGCTTAAATATTGTTTTTTCTCAGTTTCAGTTAATGCAAAAACTTTATTAGCACATCTTAAAGTTTTAAAACCCCAAAGTTTATCATAAATCTCTTTTAATTTCTCTTTTTGGAAAAATGGAAGAACACTGCCATGAGCTTGAACAACATATGGAATATTATACTTCCTTGCATAATAAGTAGTTATAATAGCTAATGTCTGACGATGCTCATGAATATGAATAACATCATAATTCTTAATATCTTTCCTTATTCTAAAAACTGCGGATAAAGGAGTATCAATTAAAGTTAAATTCTTTATACGATTACTAATATTTCTAAAATAATCTACTTTTATTCCACACACATCCACATCATATCTATTATCAAGTTCTAAACGTTGTTTACAAGTATCGGTAGTGTAAACATGAACTTCATCTCCATTTTTAACTTGTTCTAATCCAATTTGATAGGCGGCATTAACCACTCCACCAAAGGAAAGACATGGATAAAAAGTATGTGCAACATGTAAAATTTTCATAATACTCAGGTAACCTAAAAAAAATTTTAATAAAAAAACAAAAATATAATTCTTTTATTCTTAGTATATTTTATTATAAATAATGATTATTAAATAGTATTATAGATACAACAATAAAAAAAATTTATATTAAATTTAATAATAATGGGATTTGAGTTTATCTTGAAATTATTTATAAAAAACAATCAAAACAAATTAAGCTTATTTTTAGTATGTATAATAGCATTACTACTTGGAAGTATAATATTTTATATTAACTCAACCTCAAATATTCTTGGCCATTCCTATAGGGATATCTACTTTTATCTTATAGAAGCACTTAGATTCAGTGGATATAATATATCTGGCTATGCGTATGTTAATTATCTATCGCCATTAATACCTTTTTTAACAAGTATTCTTTTTAAGATAGGATTTGTTACAGAATCTAGTATATTTTTAGTAACAATCATATTCTACATATTCTCTATAATAGGTTTATACTTTTTATTAAAATTAAGATTCAACAACACATACAGTATATTAGGATCTGTTATTTATGCTTGTTTTTCTATTAATATTATGTGGGCGGGTAATGGGAGTATAGACATACCTTGCATTTGTCTTTCAATATGGGCTTTATACTTCTTCATTAAAGCAATGGATAAAAATCAAAAATATTTCTATATAGCTCTACCATTATGTGTATTAGCATTTTTTGCAAAATATATTGGAGCACTTATAATAGCAGTTATAATCCTTTATTTCTTATCACAAAAAGACATACTCAAAAATATCAAAAAATATATTAAAAACATAATCGGAGGATTAATAGTTTCTATATTATTATTAATTCCATTTTTTTACTTTTACATTAGCAACAATATACCTTTAGGTTTCATAAACCAGGCACAAGAAATATCCTCAACTACAACACAATCAGCAATATCCATAAGACATCACAGAGGAAATAATCTTTTTTACTACTTCACTAACATGCCAAGGTTTATTTACAACCCAAATCATTATGTTTCATATATATTAATAATAATTGCAATAATTGGAATAATATTTGCATTATATAAATTCTATAAAATATTAACTAACAACAATTCTAACAAATTCCATTTCTTACAAGATAAAATAAAACTTTCAAAAAACATAACCTATTTATTATTAGCATTGTCAATTATAGGAATGTTAATATCATTTTTTATAGCAGGAAAAGTATCATTTGTAATTTGTGAATCAATATTCTACTTCTCAATACTAATCTTCTCAATAATACTCAATGAAATAATTACAAAATACAATGGAGAACATAAATCATTATCCTTCGATATTGCAATGATTGGATGGTTTATGGGATACATAGTATTCTTCTCATCACATCTAACAAAAGCAGATAGATATGCAACAGCATTCGCACCGCCACTAGCATTCTTCATAGCATATGGAATTAAAACAATATGTGATAAAATACCAAAAAAGAGCATAAGAGAAATAATTCCATTTATATGTGTCATCTTATTGGTCTTAATAGCATTAGGATACCTAACAGTAAATAAACATGATACATTAGTTGATAATGAACAAGATGTAGTTGAATGGTTAGAAATAAACAACCCTAACATAAGCTCAATTAACATAGCCTCTGATAGAGGACCAATATACACATGGTACATTCAAAAAGAAGTAAAATATATAACAGGAGATAATGGTACTTTATTGTCTGAAGAACTAACAAAAAACAACATAGAATATTACATATCACAAAATCATAATCTTTCAATCCCAAATTATCATGAAGTCGAAGAATTTGGAAAAGTAACAATTTATCAAAGAATATCCTAAATTTAGATATAAAATCTTTAATTATAAACAAGAATCTTTTAATTTTATTTAATTGTAAAGTTTGTATAAGTATGTTTTTAATAGTTAAGTGGGTTTAAAAACTAACTTGAGATTATTTTTTTAAACATAAATTAAATAATTACTACATTTTATCTTTTTTTATAAGGGTATTACTCCTATTATAAAACAAAAGAAACTTATTAACATTCCTATTTTTAATAGTTTTGAAACTTTATGGCATGTTTTTGGGTCTTGGCTTTTAAGTATATTATATGCACAGTATAAGAATATTAAAATTGGGATAATCATTGCAATTAGATAATAAATGTTAAAAATCTTTAAGAAGTATAATATTGGACTTATTAATGCAGTTAAAATTATTAAAATGCTTGTAATAATGCTTGAAAGTTTATTGCCTTTTATTATAGGTAATGTTTTAGCATTTTCTAATTTGTCTCCTTCGATATCTTCCATATCTTTTGTTATTTCTCGTGCGAGGGTCATGAAAAATGCGAAAAATCCAATAATTACTCCCGTTAGTAATATTGTGTTGGAATTTGTATCCAGGGATAATATGAGTCCACCAAGAACGAAACATAATGCTGTTAATAAGGAAACACTAATATTTCCGATTAAAGGCATAGCTTTAAGATATTTGGCATAATAGTACATAAGAATGCAACATAACGTTACAAATATTGCAGGAATAATGCTATTTAAAATAAAACTAATAAGTATGCTAAAAATTATTGCAATTAAAAATAAAAAATAGGAATATAATTTCGCATTATTTAAACTTATTCTACCAGAGGGTATTGGTCGTTCTGGTTTGTTAATTTTGTCTATTTTATAGTCAAAGAAATCATTAATAACATTTCCACCGGACGTTGCAAATAAAACCACAAAAAAACCTAAAATGATTGGTAGGTTATGGTTAAAATCAATAATTGCCATTAATAAAACTGCAATAGCAGCCATTAATGCATTTCCTGGTCGTGTAATTTCTAAATATGCATTCATTTTTTTATAATCTCATTTAATATATTAATTATTATTTAGATTATTATGTTACATTTTATTTAATAATTTTGAAAATTCTAATGCCATATTTTCTATAGAATATTTATTTATATTTTCTTTGGGTTCAAATTTAATTTGTCCTGTTTTATCAAATTCATTATAATAATCTATTAATGCTTTTTTCAAAGTTTCAATATCTGTTGTATGTTTTCCAATATTTGTATCATTAATTAAATCTTTTAAGGATCCTTCTTTGTATCCTATTGATAATACTGGATGTTGTAAGCCAATGTATTCATATACTTTTCCAGGTATGAATATTTTCTCTTTTGGATTATTCCATGAAATTAGTAGCAATATGTCGGATTGGTTTTGTTTTTTAAGAACTTCTTCATGGGGTATGAATCCATTAATTTTCACATTGTCTGTTAGTTGATATTTGTTTTTTAATATTTCAAGATTAGAATTATCTCCGTAGAAATTTAATTCTATTTTGTCTTTTTGTATTTTTCCTTCTTTTATTAGGTCACTTATTGCTTTGAATAATATTTCGGGATTTCTTTTTCCTGAGTATAAGGATCCTGCATATGTTAAGTTTAATTTATTGTTTTTTTGAGGGTTATTTTTTATTAATTTAATTTCTTCAGGGTCATATCCATTTAGTATTGCTTTAATTTCTTGTGTGGGGTGTAGTTTTTGTAGTTGTTCTGCTGCTAGTTGGCTTGTTGTTGTTAATGCATTGGCT
>CAYSIF010000012.1:0-35120 GCA_964431035.1 uncultured Methanobacteriaceae archaeon
GAAAAATAAGAACAAACAACACGATAAAAATTATAAAATATCTAGAACCCTATATACAATATTAAAAAAAATATTTTTTATAATAATAAAAAATAATTATAATAAAAGAAACATAAGTACAATGTTTTCACTTATTAAAAAAAGGATTATTGATTAATATGACAGATGTACTCGATGGTATAAATTGTCCTGTAGATAAAGTTGTATCATTATTCAGTAAAAAATGGACTATTCAAATTATTAGAGATATGTTCTTTGGAAAAAAACGATTTAAAGAATTTCAAGAAGATAAACCAAAATTAAGTAATAAAGTATTATCTAGTTGCTTGAAAGATTTAGAAGATAATAATATTATAAGAAAAGAAATAATAAATACAAGTCCTAGTGTTACAGAATATTATTTAACTGAGAAAGGAAGAGGATTAAATAAGATAATCTATGAAATGGCTATGTTCACCTTAGATAAAGGAGAATATGAGGAATATAGTACTGAAGAAGTTAAAAATGAAATGAAGAAAAATTTTAAAAAAGCATGTAACATAGAATAAAAAAAAGGGTGGTGTTTGGTATTTCTGGAAAATTATATATTGTTGGTATAGGACCTGGTTCTAAAGATTTCTTAACATATAAAGCCGTGAGTACTGTTGAATCAGTTGATATTGTTATTGGAAGTCAACGTGCTGTTGATTTATTTGATAATATTAATAAAGCTATAGTGTTTAATGTTAAGGATTTAACTGATAAACTTGAAGAGTCTGTTGATTTAGTTTTAGAAGGTTCTACTGTTGCTGTTTTATCAACTGGTGATCCTGGATTTAGTGGTGTTCTTGCACCTATTAAAAGAATAAGTAATGAGAAAGGATTGGATTTGGATTTTATTGTTGTTGTTCCGGGTATTAGTTCTTTGCAGTTAGCGGCTGCGCGTAATCATATTAATTGGGATTCTGCTAATATTATGACTTTTCATGGTAGAGAGAATATTAGTGATATTTTAGATGTTATAAATAATGGTAATAAGACTATTGCGTTGCCATCTCGTAAAGTTAAGGATATGGCTCAATTTTTATTAGATAATGGTGTTGATGGTGATAGGAGTGTTACTGTTTGTGAGCGACTTAGTTATGATGATGAGAGGGTTGTTCATTCTTGCCTAAAAGATATTGCGGAAAGTGAGTTTACTTATATGTGTATTTTAATTATATGATTTTTATTTAACTTAAAATTCTCATCTGAGCTTTTTTTGCTTTGATTACATCTAAATCAACTTTTCTAGTTCCCTCATAATTTCCATTTTCAAATTTGTTTAATTCTTTCATTATAATATGCTGCTTCTTCATCTGTGAAGTCACTTAAATATTCTTCTTCATAAACTGAAATTAATCTTTCAATTATATCGTTATATGTTTCAGATTTCAAGCCTAAATGTGATAATTTAGTATGAACATCCTCAGATACACTTATAGTTTTCATAATATTACCATCTTTTATAATAATTATATTATTTATTATTTAACAAAAAATACAATTAAAAATTGAAATTTTTTATTTTCTTCATTTTCAGAATATTGAAAAAATCTAATAAAAACCCAATAAAACAACCATCATATCAATCTTTTTTAATTAGATTTCATCGGTTTTAAGAAATTCAATAATATTTCTATGTTTAAAACCATTATATGAATAATCTTCTTTATCTAAACTTAAAACATATTTATCATAATTATCATTGACTTTTTCTAATGATGAAAACTCTCTATTTTTTGTATCTTCTTTTGATAGGTCTAGGCATACTTGAATGTAAATTTTATTTTTATTTTTAATGCAAACAAAGTCTATTTCTTTTTCATTAACCCTCCCTACTTTAATATTATAACCCCTTCTTAAAAGTTCAATGTAGACTATGTTTTTTAAGACTTTTCCTTTGGTTTCTGTATTGAAAATTTTAGTTTGATGGAATCCGTGGTCAATTAGATAATATTTTTCTTTTGTTTTTAAAACCTTTTTTCCAATTAAATCTTCGCGTGGAACTTTATGTATAAAGTAAGCATCTGTTGCGTACATAATGTAATCTAATATTGTGTCTGCAGATATTTTTCTTCCTTCATTTTTAAAATATGCAGATATTTTATTTGCTGAGAATGTGTTTCCTATATTTAATATAATGTAATTTAATAATCTGTTTAACATGTCGGTATTTCTAATATTATGTGTATATATTATGTCTTTTAGGAAAATTACACTATATATGTCTTCTAAGTATGAATATTTATCTATTTTATTTATGTTTAATAATTGTGGCATTCCACCATATTTTAAATATTCATCAAATAGTTCTTCTTCGTTGAATTTGTTTATGTTGATGTTGTTAATTTCTTTTTTATATTGTAGGAATTCTTTAAATGAGAAGGGGTAGATTTTTATTTCTTTATATCTTCCAGACATTAAAATTGATAGTTCATTTGATAATAATTCGGAATTAGAACCTGTTATATATAAATCACAGTTTAAATCGACTCTGTATGAGTTTATACTTTTTTGCCAACCTTCTACTAGTTGTATTTCATCAAATAGTAGGTATATTTTTCCTTCAACATTTTTCACTAGTTTGTTAATTGTTTCATCTAATTGTTTGAAATTTTCTATACGATTGTATTTTTGTGATTCAAATGATATTAGAAATATGTTTTCTTCGTTTATTCCTTTTTGTTTTAGTTCTTCGATTATACTGTATAATATGTATGTTTTACCTGAACGTCTGACTCCTGTTATTGCTTTTACTGCTTCATTGTCAATCCATCGTCTTATTTGTTTTAAATATAATTCTCTTTTTATCAATTTTAATACTGTCCTTTGGGATTTATATTATATTTTTTTGATAATAAGATTATAAATATTTTATCGATTATACTAGATAAAATTCTAAATTTTTAAGTTTTTATCGATTGTACGCGATGAAAAAAAGTATATATTTTTTATTAAATACTGTTTTTAATGTTGAATTTTTTTGGTGTTTTTGAAAAAAAAGTGGTTATGAGAATAAATTTTTTTTGGTTTATTCTCTTTTTTTATAATTGTATTGTGTTTCTTTTTATTTCTGTATTGTCTTTTCCTTCATATAATATGTCTGCAAAGTTTTTTAGTTTTTCTATTCCTTTGACTTCATCTTTGAATAGTGGTACTGTTGTTATTTCTTGGTTTCTGAATTTTTGATCTATTAGCACTATTCTTTTTTGTTGTAGTTCGTGTCTTGAATGGCAGAAGTCACAGTCTGTTACGTCTGGCATTACTTGGTTTACTATTACGCTGTCAACTGTGATGTTGTTTTTTTCTAGTGTTTCTATTGCTCTTTCTGATTCGTATATGCTCATTTCTTCTGGTATTACAACCATTTTGAATGTTGTTCTGTTTGGGTCTGATAGTACTTCTTTTGCTGCGTTTATTTGTTTTTTTGTTTCTTCTAGTTCTTCTGTTGATGTTAGATCGTCATCTGCATCCATGAATGGCATTATATTTTTTAGTTTGGATGTTGCTGATCCGAGTGCTGTTTTTGCTTTGTATAGTCTTCCTACCCATGATTCCATTACTTCGGGGAATGATAGTAGTCTTAGTGTGTGTCCTGTTGGTGCTGTGTCGAATACTACTGCGTCGTATTCGTTGCTTGTTAGTAGTCCCATGAATACTTCGAATGCTGCGGTTTCGTCTGCTCCAGGTGCTGATGATACTAGGTCCATTTGGTCTGATAGGAAATCTAGTCCTGGTAGTTTTTCTGCTGTTGCGGTTGCTTTTTGTGCTTCTAGTGCTTGTTGTTTTTGTTCCATTGCGAATTCTGGGTCTATTTCTAGTCCGTAGAGGTTTTCTGTTATTTGTTTTGGATAGTTTCCTATTTCTGTTTCTAGTGAGTCTGATAGTGAGTGTGCTGGGTCTGTTGATACTATTAGTGTTTTTTTACCTTGTTTTGCTAGCCATAGTGCTGTTGATGCTGATACGCTTGTTTTTCCTACTCCTCCTTTTCCTCCGATGAATAGGAATGTTGTTTGGTCTTTTTTGAATTTTATTAAGTCTTTGAATGCCATGTTATTTTTTATTCTCCTGTATTTTTTTTAGAATATTTTTTTGTTAAAAATATTTTAGTAACTTTTGGTTAATAAATGTATTCATAATTTAATATTAACAATAAAGAAACAAAAAACAAAAATATTAAGAAAAAAACTTGAAAAATAAAATAAAATTTTAAAATAATCTAAAAAATCAGATTAATCTAAATAAAATTATATGGATAATCTCCTTTACTTCTATATTCTGATTTTAACCATCTTTTTATTAAAGGTTCTGATAAAAAGTATTTATTGTTTGTAAAACCTATTAAAGATAAATTTTGTAAATTTATTAAATATTGTCCTAATGAACCAGAACTTAATCCAATATTCTCTGCAATATCTATTCTTCTTAATGGTTTATCTATTAGTGAAGTGATAATTGTTTGTTCGCGATATGATAATCCTGCCCAAATATTAATTAAATGAGATGCTATATAATATATTGATTCATCAAATTCATTTATTACATCTTTTTCATCAAGGAGAGAATTTTTAGGCAATATTCTAGCAAATATATTAATATATGCTGGAATGCCTGATGTACATTTATAAAATCTTTCAAAACCTTTATCTGTAAATGTTAATTCTGGTGTTTTTTCACTTAAATAGTTATTAACTGTTTGTTTTGAGAATGGTCTTAAATTAAATGTTAGCATTCTTCCACCAAAAACACCTTGTTTGCTTGCAATTTCTGTTATTAGGTTATCTTGAATGCTCATAGATCCTGAGAATACATAGGCTATATGTCTTTGATTTTGTATGTAACTACGTAGTTTCCATAAAAATGATTCTGTATATCTGTTTAATCTTCTGATTGTTTGGAATTCGTCAATAAATATAATAATTCCTTTTATATTGTCTTTATTTTTTTCATATATTTTTTCTGGTAAAGTTAATACAAAGTCCATTAAATCTTCATTGTTAGTTTCTGCTCCAAATATTGGTATAGGTACTCCTTTTATGTGTGTGAAGTCTTTTATGAAAAAATCATTTGTTTTGAAAAATTTTTCTATTTTTTTATTTATATTTTTTATTTTACTGTCGTTACATTCGAGTATTATTTTTTTACAATAGTATTCTAATATGCTTTTAATTGTGGTTTTGTTGTTTTTGTTTAGTCCTGCTTGGCTGAAATCCATGTATATTACTAGATAGTCTTTTTCTAATTCTTTTTTGATTTTTTTTAAGAATACTGTTTTGCCTATTCCTCTAAGACCTGTTAGTAAGATATCTGGAGGGTTTCCTGTGCTTGTTGTTTCTAGGAAACTTTTAAATGTTGTTAATTCTTTATTTCTGTTGTAGAATTGATCTTCGTTTAAATTTTGATTGTTTCCCCATGGTATTTGTGACATATTTTTTCACTTGCATATTGTTATTTTTTTATTTAATATATTGTATATACTAAAATTTTATTATATAATATTTTTTTATTACATATTATATATACTAAAATTTTATTATATAATATTTTTTTATTATATTAAAATTAGTGGATAAAAATTTCAAACCTACAAAATATTAATTAAATTAGGTAAATCTTCATGAGTTTTTTTTAAGTATTATTCTTTTTTTATTTATCTAGGATTATTTGGGCTTTTGTTATTATATAGTATAATTTACATAACTATAATATGTTAAATAGATTATTTTTTTTTTATAGTGATTAATAATATGATAAGTTTACCTAAAATTGATAGTAGTTTAGCTAAAAAAGAAATTACTGCTTTTATCAATGAAATTGTTTCATCATCACATTCTGATGGGATAGTTGTTGGTTTAAGTGGAGGAATTGACTCATCTGTAAGTGCTTATCTTGCAGTTGATAGTGTTGGTGCGGAAAATGTTCTTGGAGTTCATATGTATAGTTCAACAACTCCTAAAGAAGATAAAGATCATGCCCAGCTTATGGCTAAATTATTAGATATTGAATATGTTGAAATTTCTATTGATAGTATTGTTGATGAGATTTTAAATACTACTACAAAAAGTGATTCTAAATTAGCTAATGGTAATCTTAAAGCTAGGATTAGAATGTCTTTATTATATTATTATGCTAATATTAATAATTATCTTGTTATTGGTACTGGTAACCGTAGTGAGTTACTTATTGGATATTTCACTAAGTATGGTGATGGAGGTTGTGATTTAGAACCTATTGGAAATATATTAAAAACACAACTTAGAGTTTTATCTAAATCTTGGGGTATCCCTGATGATATTATAACTAAGCCTCCTCGTGCAGGTTTGTGGCCTGGTCAAAATGATGAGGATGAGATAGGTTTAAGTTATGAGACTCTTGACCTTTTATTATATATGATTGTTGATAAAAATATGGATAATGATGAGATAATTAAAAATATAAGTATTAGCTCTGATGAAATTGATAGAATACGATTAAAAATTGATAATAATAAGCATAAACTTACAAATCCTAAAACTCCATTTGACTTTGGGAAAAAATTCTAAAAAAAATTAAAGGTTTGGTGAATACATCGTGACAAATAAAATAGAAAAAAAATGGCAGAAGAAATGGGAAGACGAAAAAATATTCCAATCAAATCCAGATGAAAGAGAAAAATTATACTTAACTGTAGCATTTCCCTACCCAAGCGGAGCAATGCACATAGGACACGGAAGAACATACACAGTACCAGACGTATATGCTAGATTCAAAAGAATGAAAGGCTACAATGTACTCTTCCCAATGGCATGGCATGTAACAGGAGCACCAGTAATAGGAATAGCAAGCAGAATAAAAAGAAAAGACGAATGGACACTAAACCTATACGAAAACGTGCACAAAGTACCAAAAGAAACACTCCCAAAACTAGAAGATCCAGAATTCATTGTAAAATACTTCAGTAACCAATACCATAAAGTAATGGAAGATATGGGATTCTCAATAGACTGGAGAAGAGAATTCAGAACAATAGACCCACCATACAAACAATTCATAAGATGGCAAATAACAAAACTATATGAAAAAGGCTATGTTATAAAAGGAAAACACCCAGTAAAATACTGCCCACACGATGACAACCCAGTAGGAGACCACGACTTACTCGAAGGAGAAGGAGTAGCAATAAACGAATTAACACTACTAAAATTCAAAGTAAATGACAAAATACTAATACCAGCAACATTAAGACCAGAAACAATATTCGGAGCAACAAACATCTGGCTCAACCCAGAAATAGAATACATAGAAGTAAAACACGAAAATGAAACATGGATTGTAAGTAAAGACTCCTATGAAAACATCACCAACCAAAAAAATAACCTAGAAATAATAGGCACAATAAATCCAGAAGAATATATTGGACAATATGCAGAAAACCCAGTAACAAAAGATAAAATACCAATACTACCAGCAAACTTCGTAGACTCAGAATACGGAACAGGAACAGTATTTTCAGAACCAGCAGATGCACCAGCAGATTACATAGCATTAAAAGACCTAAAAGAAAACAACACCCTACTTGAAAAATACAACTTAAAAGAAACCGTAGAAAAAATAGAACCAATACCAATAGTAAAACTCAAAAAATACAGCACCATACCAGCCAAAGACATAATCGAAGAACTACAAGTAACAGACCAAAACGACCCAAAACTAAAAGACGCAACCAACGAACTATACAAACTAGAATTCAACAAAGGAATAGTAGTAGACGAAATACAAGACTACGGAGGACAAAAAGTATCCACTGCAAGAGAAGAAGTCAAAGAAAAAATGATAAACGAAAACCTTGCAGACACCATGTACGACTTCGCAGAAAAACCAGTAATCTGCAGATGCGGAACAAAATGTGTTGTTAAAATAATGGACAACCAATGGTTCCTAAAATACTCCGACGAAGACTGGACAAACAACGCACATGAAGTACTTGAAGGAGAAACAATAATACCACCTGAAATCAGAGCAAACTTCGAATACTACCTCGGATGGTTAGAAGACTGGGCATGCAGTAGAAGACTAGGATTAGGTACACACATGCCATGGGACAAACAATGGCTAATCGAACCACTATCAGATTCTACAATATACATGTCATACTATACAATAGCGAAATACCTAAGAGACATGGACCCAGAAACACTAACACCAGAATTCTTCGACAAAGTATTCCTAGATAAAGACCCTGAAAACCCAGAAAATCTAAAAGTAGAAGAAGATAAAGTACAAGAAATACAAAACGAATTCAACTACTGGTACCCATTAGATTGGAGATTATCTGCAAAAGATTTAGTTGGAAACCACTTAAGTTTCCTCATGTTCCACCACAGTGCAATATTCCCACAAGAAAAATGGCCAAAAGGAACCGTAGTATTTGGAATGGGACTACTTGAAGGAAACAAAATGTCCTCCTCCAAAGGAAACATTATCCTCCTAGATGATGCTATAGAAGAATATAGTGCAGACGTTGTAAGATTATTCCTAATGTCATCTGCTGAACCATGGCAAGACTTCGACTGGAGAGAAAAAGAAGTACTAGGTACCAAACGAAGATTATCATGGTTTAGCCAATTCGCAGATAAAATCAAAAATATCTCCGGAAAAGACATAGACCTAAGCAATATAAAAGAAGAAGAAGTAACCAGAACCATTGATAAATGGATGTTAAACCAATTAAATCTAAGAATAAAAAATGCTACAGAAGCTTTAGAAGTATTCCAAACAAGAAAAGCACTACAAGAAGCATTCTTCCTACTTAAAAAAGATTTAGACCATTACATGTACCGTACAAAACATCTAATAGAAACAAAAGACCCAGCTATGATCTATGTATTAACAAAAGTTCTTGAATCATGGTTAAGACTACTATCACCATTCACCCCACACACTTGTGAAGAAATATGGAGTGAAAATGGTGGAGAAGGTTTCATATCAAATGCATCATGGCCAGAATACAATGAAACATTAATAGATACAAAAGTAGAACGCTCAGAAGCACTTGTTCAAAACCTTGTAAGTGATATTAATGAAATTAAGAAAATGATTAAAAATGATGTGGAAAAAGTTCATGTATACCTTTCACCAGATTGGAAATGGGACTTATATGAAATAGCTAATGAAGTAGGTAAACCAGATATTGGTAGAATAATGGGGCAAGCTATTTCAAAAAATATACATGATGATAAAAAAGAAATTGCTCAAAATGCTAAAAAAATAGGTCAAGAAGTTACAAAAACAAAATATGTTGGAAAAATAGATGAATTTGAAATATTAAATGATGCTTTAGATTATATTGAAGAGGAATGTGATAATACTGTTGTTATACATACTGATGATAGTTATGATCCTCAAAATAAAGCTCGAAATGCTATTCCATATAAACCAGCACTTTATATGGAATAATTAAACTTTTTTTCTTCTTTTTTCTTTATTTTAAAATATATACTAATTTTTTTTTTGATAGAATTTATAAAAATATTGGATAAAAAAATCTTTACTTAAAAAATTAAGTAACTATTTATATAAACTTACTTAAAAAATTAAGTAATAAAGAGAAAGGTGAAAAAAAATGGAAGAAGAAAAAATCATAATGGATTTTATCACCGAGGAAATAAACACCATCCCAAATATTCTAAAAAAAAAATTAACCACTAACAATAAAAAAATCACCCCAAGAGAAGAACTAGAAAAAATAAAACACAACATCAACAAATTTCTAGAAGGAAAAACCTCAAATCGTTTCAATGTATTATCTGGATTACGTGGAGTTGGTAAAACAATATTACTTTACCAAACATACGAATATTTACTAAAAGAAAAGAATATAAATCCCGAACAAATATTATATATCTCATGCGAAGAATTAAACAATATAAACAAATGCGACATAAAAAAACTCATAGACATCTATTTAAAACAAAAATACAATACAAACCTTAGATTATTAAACAAAAAAATATTTCTATTAATTGATGAAGCCCAATACGATAAAAATTGGTCAATATCCGGAAAAATAATCTACGATAAAACCGACGAAATATTTATGATTTTCACAGGATCATCAGCATTAAGCATGGAATATAATGCCGATTCGGCGAGAAGAATGCTCAAAAAAGTTATAACTCCTTTAAACTATAGCGAACATATAAAACTAAAATATGGATTAAAATTAAATATAACACAACCATTAATTAAATTAATATTTGAAGGAAAAATAGATGAAGCAAAAAAAGCCGAAGAAAAAATCAATACAATATTAACAAACCATATTCCTTATACAAATAACGATTGGGAAGAATATTTAAAATATGGTGGTTTTCCCATATTATTCAATGAAAATGATTACACCGATTTAAACTCAAAATTAATTGATATGGTTAATAAAGTCATAAATACAGATTTAATAAGATTTAAAAATTTTAATTTCGAAAATCAAGCTAATGCTAATCGAATACTACGTTTTTTAGCATTACAAAAAGCAGGAAACCTTTCACAAAATAAATTATCAAATTATCTAAAAACATCATCCCTAAATGTCAAAAATATATTAGACACCTTAGAAAAGACAAAATTAATATTTCATTGTGAACCTTATGGAACATCAACAAAAAGAATTAATAAATCCTGGAAATATTATTTTGCTACAAGTAGTTTAAGATATAATTTATCAATAAGTCTAGGAAATTCAACCCACAATACAGAAGAATATGAAGGAACAATAATAGAAAATTTAGTTGCTTCTACATTATTTAATTTCCTACAAAAAGAAAATAAATATATAAGTTTATATTACGATTCAAATGATACTAACTCTGATTTTATATTACAAGAAGATTTTAAATCACCAATCCCTATAGAAGTAGGGCGAGGAAAAAAGGATAAAAGACAAATAAAAACTTCTATGAACAAATATAATGCAGAATACGGGATAATAGTATCTAATAAAGAATCTGAAATTAAAAAAGATGGTGATGTAATTCACATAACACCAAAAACCTTTTCATTTTTATAAAAATTAAAATTGAAAATTTTTTATAATTTTCTTGCAAAAACAAGGTAGCCTGTATGACCTACCATACGTGTTTTTGGTCTGGTTCCTTGTGATTTTATTTCTATTTCTCTTTCTAATGTTTCAATTATTTTTAAGTTTGAAAATCCTAATTTTTTAGCTACTTTATGACTTACTTCAACTTGTTGTATATATGGTGCATAAACTACTAACCATCCTCCAAGCCTTAGTGTTTTATAGACATCTTCGAATATTTCATATGGTTTAGGAAGGTCTAAAAAGATTAAGTCTATTTCTTCTTCGTCAATTCCTTCTTTTATGTCTTGATTTTTTATTGTTATGTTTTTTATTCCGAATTCATCTATGTTTTTTTGTGCTACTTTTGCGAAGTCTTCTCTTATTTCATAGGATATTACTTTACCTTTATCTCCAACTATGTTTCCAAAGTTTAATGCTATTGCTCCTGCTCCTGTTCCTGCATCAATTACCCTGTCTCCAGCTCCTAATCCTGTGTGGGCTAGTACTGTTCCTATGTCTTTTTGTACTAGTATTGAGCATCTTCTGTCCATTAGGTCTATGAAGTCGTTTATTGTTGGTTTTATTATTTTGAACTTTTTATCTAGATGAGAGATTATTGTGTCTCCAATTGTTGCTCTTTCCATTTGTTCTTTTTTTATTATTCCTAAATCTGATTGGAATTCTCTGTCTTCTTTGATTAGGTATTTTTTCCCTCTTTCATCCATTAAAATTTTCATAATATTCTCTCCATGCAAATATGGAAGATTAAAACTTAGTTTAATATTAAAATTTATTACTTCTCATAAAAATATTCTTTTAATACCATTTATTTTATCAAAATCTGAATCAAAAGAAGCTATAATATTCGTATTATAATCCATCATAGTTTTTACAATAGTGCAATCTGAATAATTTATACTTTGATTATAATGTTTAAACAATTCAAAACTATCATTGTATTTTTCAGATGTTAAAAAATCAATATTATCATAACTTAATAAAACATTTTTAATTTCATCTAATGTTAATTTGTGGTTATGCTTCTTTAAACTATTTAATACTTCGACTAATACAATATTATTAATTAATTTTTTTTCATTCTTTATATATGATTTTAATATATGTGCTTTTTCATGATAATAATCATTATCAATCATTAATCCAATAATGTAGGTACTATCTAAAAATATCATATTATTTATAACTATTTTTTTTTAAATCAACACTATTTGTTCGTGTGTTTGAGTGTAATATTCCATCTAACTTTTCTGAAGTGGTATCTCCTTCTGGTTTATCATATGATAGTAGTTTTTCAATTTCTTCTATAGTCATTGTTTTATTTGGAGAATTATCTTCTTTTAAACCATTTAGTATATATTTATTTGCTAAATCAAACTGTGTTATTCCTGTTTCAACACTTTTAAGTTTTAATAATTGTTTAATATCCTCATTGATTCTGATTGTAGTTGCCATATTAATCCCCTATATAAATATATTTGTATAATAGTATATTTGTATAATAATATATTTATATATTTGGCAAATTATATGAGTTTTTTGTCTTTTATTTCTTTTTTGAAGTGTAGATATTCTGAGTCTAGGACTTTTCTTATGTTTTTTGCTGTTTTATCTCCTATTCCTTCTACTTCTTTTAGTTGTTCTACTGTTGCATTTACTATATTGTTTACTGTTCCGAATTTTTCTAGTAGTTTTTTTGCACTTACTGGTCCTATGTTTGGTAGTGATTCTATTATGAATAGTTGTTGTTCCCATAGGTTTACTGGTTTTTTATCTGTTCTTATTTGTATATCTGGTTTGTCTTTTTTTTGCTCTCTTACTGCTATTCTTTTTATCATTGCTGCGGTGTCTTCACTGTTTCTTGTTGGTATTATGCTTATTCCGAAGTCTAGTGCTATGCTTGCTATTGATCCTCTTATTGCGTTTGGGTTTATGAATCCTGAGTAGAAGTCGTCTCCTTCTAGTATCATGATTGGTTTTTTGAATTCTTCCATCATGTTTCTTGCTTGTTTGAATAGTCTTTTGTCTACTATTGAGTCTACGAAGTCTTTTGCTGTTTTTCTTTCTATTGCTACTTCTTGGCTTATTTGGTAGTCTGCTACTGTCATTGGTTTGATTTTTACTTTGACTCCTATTATGTCTAGGTTTCGTATGACGTTTGAGTTTCCTTCACGTGAGTCTACATATACTATTAGTTCGTTGTTGTTGCTTAAATCTTCGTTATCTAGGTCTATTTCTTTTATGTCTTCTTGGTTTAGTTCTTCTGTTATGTTTTCATCTGATATGTCTTTTTTTACTGGTTTTGTTGATTTTATTGCTTGTATTTTGTTTTTTGCATCTAGGTCTAATTCTTTTATTGTTTTTTGTGTTAGTAGTTGTTGTTTCATTCTTCTTTCTTTGTTGATAGCTGCCCAGTAGTATCCTTCGTCACGTGTTCCTTTTGTAATTAGGATTTTCATTTTTCCTGTTTTTTTCCTACCTGTTCTTCCTCTTCTTTGTATCATTCTGACTTCAGATGGTACTGGTTCGTAGAGTACTACTAGGTCTACTGCAGGTATGTCTATACCTTCTTCTGCAACACTTGTGGATAGTAGTACGTCATATGATCCTGTTTTGAATGATTTTATAATGTTTTTTTGTTCTTTTTGTGTTAGTCCTTTTTCTCCGTCACGTGTTCCTTGTCCATAGAATTTCACACTTTTTATTCCTTCTTTTTCTAGTTTTTTATGCATCATTTCTAGTGTGTCTCTGAATTGTGTGAATACTATGATTTTTGGTGCTTTTTGGGAGTTTTCTGTGCTTCGCATACTGGTTAGTCTTGTTTGGGATTGGTCTTGTCCTAATTCTTTTTTTAGGATTTCAACTAGTTTGTTGAGTTTTGGGTGTTCTATTCCTTTGCGTTCTGCTTTACCTGCTAGGCGTATTGCTTTTGTGAAGTTTGGATCTAATAGTAAGTTTTTAGCAGCTTTAGTTTTCTTTTTTCGTAGTCTTTTAATGTATAGGTTGAATGTTTCAACACCTTGTGTTTCTAGTAGTTCTAGTGAGTGTTGGACATTTATTACTGCACTTAATATTGACATTGCTCTGTAGCATTCTTTTGGTGGGTTAGCGCTACGTGCTATTCTGTTTTGAACTCGTCCTCTTGCTTTTAAGATGTCTCTTTTACCAACAGATATTGTATTGATAACTTTCATTGATTTTAATCCTTTAAGTCTAACTTTTAATGCTTTGTTTAAGGATTCCTGTATTCTTTCTAAGTCTTTTCCTAGTTCTATGTGAACCCAGTCAATTTTGATTGGGTTGAAATAGGGTTTTACATCTGGGTCATCTTCGTTTTTTATTTTAACTTTTTGTATGAAGAGGTTATCGCATACTTCTTTTATTTTTTCTTTATTGTATCCGGGTGATGCTGTTAGTCCTAGTATTAGATGGTTTTTGGATTCTTTAACATATCGTGATGCTAAATAAACATATGAATAAGAGCCTACTGCATGGTGACATTCGTCGAATACAACCAGTGATACATTTTCTAGTGTGTATCTTGAGTTTAGTAGGTCTGCTTCAACTGTTTGTGGTGTTGCACATATTATTTGTGATTCGTCCCATCGTTTTTTTCTTTCTTCGGTTTTGATGGAACCTGTTATTGATGTTACTTTTGGTATTAGGAAGTTTCTGAAGTTTTCTTCATGTTGTATTGCTAGTGGTTTGCTTGGGGCTAGAATTAGTATTTTTGATTTTTTTAGATGGATTAATCTGTCTGCTGCTACAAGTACTGCTATTAATGTTTTTCCTAGTGCTGTTGGGGCAACTATCATTGTGTTACCATCTTTAATAACATCTGCTGCTAGGATTTGTTGGTACATTCTTGCTTCAGCAGTATTTTTATGTATGAGTTCATGTTCTATGTAAGTAACCATAATAAAATTAATCCTTTATACTTTTTTTATTGGAATTCTTTTACAACTGATTTAAATTTGATTGCTGCTTCACCTATTACAACTATTGTATCTGTATTAGTTTTGAGACTTGCTTTTATTCCTTCGAAAACATCTTCTTTTGTTGCGCCTAATGTTTTTTCTTTGAATTTTTCAGGAGTATTTGTGGTAAATATGAATCTGTCTTTTAAGTTATTGTCTTTATTGATGAATTCTTCTGCTATTTTTCTTGAAGCAAATGATGCTGGTACAATATATTTAGCATGATTTAATGCGTTTTCCATTATAGTAATGTCGCCTTCGTAACCAGATTCTGAGCTTACTGTTATTACTACTGTGAAGTCTCCATGTATTTTTGATAATTCTCTTAGTACTGTTTCTACTCCTGCTGGGTTATGAGCATAGTCTACTATTATTTCTTTATCGTTGATTTTACCCATATTTTCCATTCTACCATCTACACCTGTGAAGTATGGCATGGCTTTTTGTATGGATTCATATGGAATGTTTAAGAATTCTCTAGCTGCTATAATTGCTCCCATTGAGTTATATACATTGTGTAAACCATTTATTCCCATTTTTATATTATAGTCTCCGTCTGGACCTGAGATAGTGAAGGTTCTATCTTCTATGGATATGTTTTTTGCAATGTATTTTGGTTTTTCATATTTTATTCCACAGTCGCAGGAGTAAGTTCCAACTCCACTGATGATTTCATTGATTTCAATATCTTTTCCACACCAACAAGGTTTGTATCCTTTTTTAGATGGTTTTTCATCTAATCCGAAGGTTATTAATTCTCCTGTATAATTTAATTCTTTGATTAATCCCATTATTGTTGGATCATCAGAGTTAACAATTAGTTGTTTGTTTTGTAATCCTTGAATTAATTCTCCTTTAATTTTAGCATAGTCTAGTAGGTTTAAGTTTTGGGATAAGTGGTCTGGTGTTATGTTTGTTAAAATTCCAGATGATGGTTTTATTAATTCTACAAATTTATCTAGGTCTCCTTTAGTACCATCTGTACCTGTTTCTAATATTGATACATCACCGGATAATCTTGATTGTAATGCTGGTATGAATTCATTGTTCCCTTGCATGCCTTTAAGATTGTGTTCTGTAGGTTTTAAGTCTGCATTATATGCTAAATGTTTTAGGAGTGTTGTGGTTGTGGTTTTACCATTAGTACCTGTTATAAAAATTGTTTTATTGGTAGTTTGGAATAGTTTAAAAATATCATCGAGGCTTATTATTGTGATATTTTTTTCTTTTATGGTTTTAAATATTTCAGAAGTGGTTGGGAGGCTTGGAGGTAAGAATATGAATTTTATTTTGTTGAAGAATTCTTCTGGGTTTTCTTGGTAGAATATTTCAAGTTCATAATCATCTAGGGAGCTTTTAAATCTGCAATTTTCTTTAGAGGATGTGTCTGTTCCTATGACTTTAAATCCATTGCCCATGAATATTCTGGAAACTAGGTTTCCAACTACTCCACATATTCCTACAACTCCTATGTAGTCTGATTCTTTATTTATGGAGTTTATATTTATGTTTGATGTTTTTAGGTTAGTCATATTTTTTACAACCCTCTTCCAGACCTTTTATTATTTTATTTCTAACGCTTTCGTAGTTTTGCATTAGTTGTGGTCCTAGGTGAAGTATGCAATCTCCTGGTTTAGAATGTTTTATACATAGTTCTGCTCCTTCTTCCATTGTTTCTGCTAGTATTTTTTTAACGTTTGGATTTGCAGCAGCTAGTAGTTCTTTTGCAGGTTCCATTATTACTTTTTGGAATGGTTCGTTGAAACCTGTTGCTACCATTACTTGTGAGTATTCTCCTATTAGTTTTCCTGTTTCTTTTTTGTCACGTTTTGTTGTTGTGTCAAAGTTGTCTATTAGTGTGACTAGTGGTTTGTCTTTGAAGAATTCTAATGCTGCGGTCATTCCTTCTATTAGGTAGGATGCATCTATGTATACATCTCTGTTGTTGTATTTTCCTATGTATTCCATGTGGACTGCTAGTCCTTTGAAGTTTTTAAGTCCTTCTTTGATGTGTTTTATGTCTATTCCGTATGCTATTGATATTGCTGATGCTGCTAGTGCATTTTCGAAGTAGTAGCTCATCATGTGGAATTCTGATGTGAATGTGTTGTTTGTGTTTTCGAATTGGTATCCTATTTTGATGGATTTGTCTCCGCTTTTTGCTATGAAGTTGCATTTTTGGGTTGGTTTGTTTCCTATTATTATGTCTTGGTTGTTTTCTATTTTTGTAAATGGGTCTGTTTCGTTTGTAAGGTTTTCTGTCATTGCGTAGTATAGTGTGTCTGGTCTTTTTTCTTTTAGTATGTCTTTGCATTGGATGTTGGATATTAGTTTTTCACTGTGTTTTGTGATGAACATTTTTCTTTCTATGTATCTTTCCATTGATCCTCCGAATTCTGAGAGGTGTTCTGGGTATACATTGAGTAATGCCCCTACTTTTAGTTTTAATTCTCCCATTAGTCCTGCTGTTCCATGTGGTAGTTCTAGTATTGCTATGTCTGCTTTTTCGTGAAGGTTTTTTATTATTCCATCTACGATTACTTCGCTGACTAGGTTTTGGTTCATTGAGGAGCATTTCCATACATTGTATCCTGCTGCTTTGAATATTGAGTCTACGATGTGTGTTGTGCTTGTTTTTCCTACACTTCCTGTTATTCCTATTATATCTATTTTTATTTGGTCGTTTAGTAGTTTACTGAAGTCGTTGTTTGTTATTTTTTGTATGTTTGATTTTTTTATTTCTTTTGCTGCGTATGAGTTTTCAGGTAGTGTTGGTGCTGTGTATACGTGTGTATGTTTGTTTATGTTTGGTGTTAGGTTTCCTAAGTCTAGTTTGACTCCTTCTTTTTCCATGATTTTTAGGTATTCTTGGAAGTCTTCGTGAAAGTCTTCTAGTTTTTTAGGGTCTGTTATGGTTACGTCGTGCCCTAGGTAGTTGAGGAGTCTTGCTACTGGTCTTCCTGCGTTTCCTGCTCCGACTATTATACAATCCATTTTTATTGTGTGTCCCTCCCTTATGTATTTTTTATATTAATTATCTTTTTTATTTGAATTTTATAAGATTTTCAAAGTCATCGTAAATTACTTTTAGACCACACATAGATGGCACATAGTTAGCTGCCTTAGCAGAATTAACACCGATAATTTCATATCCCATGTCTTCTATTGGAGCAACAACCATACAAGTATCTTGAACTATATGTCCTCCAGCATTTTCAATCATTTCAGTATAACCAAGTCTATCAGAAATAGCTTTAATATTAATAGATGTGCAAACCCATAATTCATTATCTATAGATTTACCTTTAACAAAATTAGCAATATCTTTAATCTCCTCTAAAGATGCATGAGGACAACCTAAACAAACAAGATCAGCAAAACCATCACCAGTAGTTAAAGCTTCCTTAGTACTCTTAATATCATCAGATGAAACATTAATAGTCTCATCTGCTTCACCTGGATTTGCAAGAGTATCATACTCAGGACTAAGACCTTCAACATGATATAATGCAACAGCCCCAGAAGAAGCTAGAGCAGCACCTAAAGATTTCAAATCATTATTATTTGGAGTATTAACCAATTTAAAATAAGGAACACCATCACCAACAACCTGGCCAACAATATAACCTAATGTTCCAAAATCACAACCATTTAAACTAGTATCAACATCAACAACAAGATTAGCAGCCCTATTCTCATCTAAATGAAAACCATAAAAAGGAGTTTTACCAACAATAGCCGCAGCTAAAGCACCAGGACCGCCTTCACGATTAGTTCTAGCACCAATAACAGAATTAACATATGCCACAGCTGATGATTCTGACCAAGAAATATGATCTCTAAACTTAGGAACATTACCAATAAGATAAGGAGTACAAGTACAAGAAGGACTAATACCTAATTTAGAATAAGCATTAACAATATCTACTTGCTTACCAGCGAAATCTTCACCAAAACCTAATTCTTCCCAATTATCCAAATCAGTACCTGCAGGATTAAGTGTAGATGGAATTTTAGTAGAAATATTACTTGAAGCTAAATCTTCAAGATACTCTAAACCAGCATCCCCAATAGTCTTATAAGAAACACCAGAAACTTGAGCAGAAGTAATATCTACAAACTTTTCAGCACCATAAATATCACCTAAAGCAACTAAAATATCCATACTTTTACGTATTGTCTCCCCGTATTCTCCTTCACACATTTTTTCTTCATCTTTAGTTAAAAACATAAGAAATATACTCCCACTAAAAAAAGTGATTTAAAAAAAATATAATAAAAAAAATTAAAAAATAATTCTAAAAATGTTATAAAAACTTTTATTTAATTATTAAGTTGATGTCCAACAATATCATTAACTAAATTTAAAAAATTATCTTTTGCTGAAAATGGTATATTAGCTCCTGCAGCAATATCATGACCTCCACCTTGACCTCCAAAATTAACAGAAGCCTCATTTAATGCTTTACCTAAATTAACACCTTTCTCAACCATAGGTCTGGTTGTTCTTCCAGAAATTTTTATTCCATCTTGAATTTTTGCAAGTGATAAAATAGGTTTGTCTTTAGGAAGAATATCTGCAGACATTCCAACACTAATTATAGTTCCCATAACAGCTTTAAGAACTTTATCTTCACTATAAACATATTGAATATGTTCTAAATCATTGCTTCCCTCTTTAATAATCCATTCCATACCCTTCATTAGATCATTACGATAATCTTTTTGTATGTTTAAAGCTGCATCTAATGCTTTTTCTCTTTCACCAAGAATAACTGAAAGTCCTAAACCGAATTTTTTATTTTTACCACATGAATCTAATAATGTAGAGTACTCTTCTAAATTGATTAATTCAGGAGCTTCTTTAGGAACAGAATAAATGTCTCCCCATATTTCAGGATTGATTTTTATAAGTTCATCTTTAAGGAAATCTTTTTCTTCGTCTCCTAATTCATTGAATTTTATTCCATAGGAAATTCCTTTTCTTTCTAAAAATTCCATAGCACTTTCTAGATTACCTGTTATATTTGGAAGTGGTGGGTTTAGGGTATATGCTAATGATTTGTATAATGGTTCGTTAGTTTTAGAAACTAGTTTTAATCCTTCGTGTATTTCAAGATTACCTGCTTCTAATGCATCATCTAATATTAATTTATTCATACCTATGAAACCATTGTAACATTGCATATCTCCAAATGCTCCAATTAATGCAATATATGCTAGATGCTTTTTATCTAAGTCTCTTATAACTAGATAACTAGCTCCTGCTCCACTTAATTCTTTACTTCCATCGATTCCAAATAAGTGTGGGTTTACATGAACTATATTGTCATTAGGTTCAGCATTACTTGGTTGATGATGGTCTGCAATTATAACATCAGCTTTTATAAGTTGGTTTATTTTAGATAAGCATGCACTACCCATATCTGAGAATATGAATAGTTTATAGTTTTCTTTGGATAATTTTTCAATATCTTCTGTTTTAAGGCGTGAAATTATGGTGGTGTGAAATTGACCACCTTCTTCTTTTATAGCATTCGCTATTACACCTGCAGCGGTTATACCATCAGCATCATTGTGGGATATTAATCTTATAATATCCCCATTTTCAATATGCTTTTTAAGCATATTACAAGCGCTACTTGATCTATTTAACAAGGAGTGCTGCTTCTGTTGGATCGTATCTCCATCCTTCAGGTAATTTACCTTCTCTTGAGTAGTAGGAACCTAATCTACGGATTCTGGATTCTATGATTGTTAATCCTCTTTTGGAGTGGATATCTTTTGGGTTTTCTTTTAAGTGGTCTCTTATGTTAACTGCTCTTTTGATTAAGTTTAAGATATCTTCTGGATATTCGTTTGCTTGGCCTTTTTTCTCTAGGATTTGGGTGATTTTTTCACCGGTTACTGCTTTAACACTAGGGATTCCGTATTGGTCTCTTAATGTTATTCCTATTTCACTTGCGGTTTTTCCTTCTTTGTTAAATTTAACTATTAAATCTTCAATTTCTTCTGTTGAATATTTTACCCATTCTATTGACATTATTTTTTACCTCGAATTTTTTTATGTTTATTATTTTATTATTATGTAAAAATTATTGTAAAAAATTTAAAAGATTGTTTATTGTTTGAATAGTTTAATCTTTGATTATATCTATTCTTGGCTTGTATACCAATTAATAAATTCTTTTAAAGAGTTTTTTCTGTGAGAAAATTGATTTTTTTCTTCTGTTGTTAATTCTCCAAATGTTTTATCTTCTTGTGGAACATAAAATATTGGATCAAATGCAAAACCAAGATTCCCTTTTTCTTCAAGTGCTATCTGACCTTTGACATGCCCAGAAAAGACCTTGGGTTCAGAATTGGGGGCGCAATAGCCAATAACTGACCTGAATTCAGCATATCTGTCATTTACATTGTTCATTAATTTTAATATTCCTTCATTGCCTAGGGTTTCTTGAACATAAGATGAATATGTTCCTGGAAATCCATTTAATGCTTTAATGAACAATCCAGCATCTTCTACAATCACAGATTTATTTAATTTACGGCAAGCATATTTTGCACCTGATTTAGCAACTTCTTCAAGTGTACCTTGCGGTTCACAATATCCTAAATCTATATGCTCTAGTTTAACACCGAAATTTTTGAAAATATCTTCTGCTTCTATAACTTTATGTTGATTACCAGTAATAAATGTTATCATAAAAAAATCACCAAATATAAAAATTTTTTTATAAATTAATGAGTATAACGTCCACGAGATTCAATATCTTTAATATTGGATTCAATATCATCAATATCATTATTGAATATACTACCATAACCTTTAAGCATATTATTAAATATTTTATCTGAAATGTTTGAATTTAAACTTTTTAAAGATTTTTTAAAGACTAATAAGTCTACAGCTTTATCTTCTAATAAATTAGAATAATAACTTAAACCAAAATCAATGAAAACAAGATTATTATCATTATTAATTAGAATATTAGAACTTGTAATATCTCCATGTATAATATCTTTACTGTGTATTAAACCGATATTATAACCAATATCATAGGATAATTCTTCTATTTGTTTATTATTTAGTTTTGGAAGTCTGTCTTTAACAAGTTCTCCGTTTATTTCTTCCATTAGGATTAATTTATTATTTAAGTCAATATCATATAATATTGGTGTTCTAACACCTGTGTCTTTAACATCACTTAATAGTTTAGCTTCTGATTTAGTTCGTGAGTATCTTATTTTATCATCTATTTCTTTAATTCTATATGATTTTGAAACTCTCTTTTTTAAAATTGCATTTTCGTTTAAGTATGATTTTTTGAAAATATCTGATTCTGCACCTTTTGCTATGATGTTTTTTGGGAGTTTGATTTTATTATTATTTTCAATAACCCATGGTGCTTCTACTTCATCTGTTCTGTATTTTTGTATAATGCCTGTGTTTTTTATGTCTGTGAAACCGAAGTTTTTGTAGGTTAGTTGACCTAGCCATGCAATCATTGCTCCGTTATCTCCACAGTATTTCATTTCAGGCATGTAGAATTCAGCATAGTGTTCTTCAGCCATGATTTTTAACATTTCACGTAGTCTTGAATTTGCAGATACTCCTCCGCATAATAGAACTTCATCGTTTCCTGTGTGTGCTAGTGCTCTTTCTGTTACTTCAACTAGCATTCCGAAGGCTGTTTCTTGAAGGCTGAAGCATATATCTTCAATAGGTACATCTTTTTCATATTTTCTTAAAGCTGAGCTTAGTAATCCTGAGAATGAGAAGTCCATACCTTTTACTGTATATGGTAAGTTTGTGTATTTTCCTTTTAATGCTAATTTTTCAATTATAGGTCCTCCAGGATGTCCTAAGCCTGTTTCTCTTCCAAAATGATCGAAACAATTACCTACAGCAATGTCTAGTGTTTCTCCAAGTATTCTGTATCTTCCTGATTCATATGCTATTACTTGACTGTTTCCTCCACTAACATATAGTGAAACTGGGTTTATTGCTCCTGTGTCTAGTTTACCAATTTCAACATGCCCTATACAATGGTTAACTCCAACTATTGGTATGTTTAATGATAAAGATAATGTTCTTGCTGCAGTTGCAACTGTTCTTAATGCAGGTCCTAGGCCAGGTCCTTGGGAAAATGAAATAAAATCAATATCTTTTAGAGTTAAATTTGCTTCTTCTAAAGCTTGAGGAATTAGTTTTGGAATCCATTGTGCATGATGTTCAGCAGCTTCTCTTGGATGTATTCCTCCTGTTTTTGGGAATAATTGGTTACCTGCTGAAGCTAAAATATTTCCTTCACTGTCAACAATTCCTACACCAGTTTTTTCAGCGGTTCCTTCAATTCCTAATGATATCAAAAAATTTTCTCCTATTTTATTATCTTTTTTATAAATTAAATTAGTTGAATCTTTTATTATAATTTATTCTTTTATTTTTTTTAATATATTTATAATAAAATATTAATATAATATTAATTTGTTATAATTAAATTAATCTATAAAAAAATACAAGTAACATTGAAGACGTGATTAAACTTGATAGACGGACTTAAAATATATGGATCTGATGAATTACCTAAAAAATTAAAAAGAATGAAAAATAGTGCATTTATATGTACAATTGGAACTAGTGAAACATCTAAAATTCCTGGAATTAGTGAAGCAGGATCCACACCAGAAGATACAAAATATACACCTGCAGCAGATGCAGAATTAATGACAATAGGACGAGTAGAATGTACTGATAACATTCCAGAAGCAATAATAGAAGGGGAAAAATTCCCAACACCAGCATTATTAACTAAAGCTTGTTTAGAATTAAGTAGAGTTCCCTTTTTAATTGTGAATGCAGGTTGTGAAATAAATCCAAAAATTAAAACAACAGATGTTGGAAGTGAATATGCAAAGGACATAAGAACAGGTCATGCTGTGGAAAATGCAGAAGAAATATATTACAATAGTATAAATGAAGGAATGGACTTTGAAGAATTCCACGATTACATAGTAATTGGAGAAAGTATGCCTGGTGGAACAACCACTGCTTTAGGTGTTTTAAAAGCATTAGGATATGATGCAGAATACAAAGTTAGTGGAGCAAACCCTGTAAACCCACATGAACTAAAAATAAAACTCGTTAACGAAGGACTGAAAAATGCTGGAATAACAAACCCTGATGATGTTCTATCACCATTTGATGCTGTTAAAGCTGTGGGAGATACCATAATCCCGGCAATAGCAGGAATAACTATGGGGAGTAATAAACCTGTTGTACTCGCAGGTGGAACACAAATGACCGCAGTCTGTGCATTAATAAAAAGTATAGATCCTGATTTTGATTTCTCAAGAGTAATGATAGCAACAACGGCATATGTTGCAAACGATGAATCTGCAGACTTGATTGATATTAGAAATCAAATTGATGAAAATATAACTATTGCTGTTGTTGACCCAGGATTTGAAAAAACAGATCATAATGCATTAAAATACTATGCAAAAGGTTTTGTTAAAGAAGGAGCTGGTGCTGGAGGGTCAATGTTTTTAGCATTACTAAAAGGATATACTATAGAAGAAATAAGAGATAATATTGTTAAGGAAGTTAAAAAACAATAAAAATTCTATTTTTTTATTGTTTAATAGATATAAAAAGGACTTTTCCGCCTTTTATAACTTTTAACTCATCATTAACATCTATAACAGTATTTAAAAAATTATCAACTGTTACAAGTTTACCTTCTATTTCATCACCATTTTTTAACTTTAAAATTGCGTCTTCTCCAAAATATTCTTCAAATTGTTTACTTATTTGAACATCTGCATTCATTATTAAAAACTCCAAAAAAAATAATTTTTAATATTTTTTTAGAAAAAAACTGAAAAATATTAGTCAATTAAATTATATAACATATATTTATATAATTTTCTTAAATAAAAGTTTATTTATAATTAAATAAAAATAAATAATTTAGTAATTAAATAAAAAAATTGAGTTGAAAATAATTATGCCAATAAATCAATTAGAAAGTACCTTACAAGCAATAACAACAACTTTAGCTAAACTCGAACAAGAAGGATGCGAGGATAAAGAAAAACTTGAAGGTTTAAGAAAAGAAAGAGATAAAATTTTAAAACAAATGAATATAAAATAAAATTTTTTTATATTCAAATATTACCAATTTTTTAAAGAATCTAAATCTCCAGTAGAATCTAATTTTAATGGGGTTAATGTTGGTTGTTTAAGTATTTTCATACCATAACCATCTGTTTCTTCTGGATCATCATCATATGGTTTTCCACCTATCCAATAATATGGTTTTCCTCGAGGATCAGTTCTTTTATGGATAACTGGATAATACATTCTTTCACCAAGTTTAGTTATTAATATATCCTCTTTTAATGGATTAGCTGGGACATTTAAATTTAATAAATCTACACCTTTAGGTAATCCTTTTTTTAGAACTTTTTCAACTATTTCTAATAATATTTTCTTAGTTAAATCATAGTTTAGTTTAACATGACGTTCAAACTTCATTTCATCATCAGTTACTTGTTGTGAAACTGCTATTGATGGTATTCCTAGTGATGCTGCTTCCATAGCTGCACTAATTGTTCCAGATGTTGTTAATTCTAATTTTCCTGTATTATGTCCCACATTAATTCCAGATATGACTAAATCTGGTTTTTCATCCATAATCTCAAGGATTCCTAATTGAACAGAATCTGCAGGAGTTCCAGAAACAGAAAATGCTTCAAAACCATCATCTAATATTAATTTATTTATTCTTAATGGTGAAAATAAGGTTAAAGCTCGTCCAATAGCACTTTGTTGATTTACTGGTGCTACAATAGTTACATCTGCAATATCACTAATAGATTCCTTTGCAGCAAGAATTCCTGATGATGAAACACCATCATCATTTGTAATTAAAACTTTTTTCATAATAGATATAGTATATATTTAAAATAATATTTTAATGTTGATGAAAAATTAATTTTGTAAAAAATAATTTTTATATATCACTACAAATTAATATTATAATTACTATTTTAAAAAAAAAATCATAATTATTTTTTCTTAATCAAAAAACTTAATTTTTAATTTTAAGATATAATTAAGTTTTATTCACTAAATATTCAAGTATAAACACAGGTGAAAATCTTGGAGAAACAACAATTAATAAAATTTGTAGCAAAGGTAATGGAGGATTCAGGTTTTACTGTATACAAAAACTTTAGAACCATTGATAAAACTGTTGATATATATGCTGTGCTTCCATCATCAGTTGGGGAAATCGGAGTAGTTATTGCATGTAAAAACTATGAAGAAGAGTTTGAAGTTGGAGTAGACGTTTTAATGGAAATGGAAGAAGTTAAAGAATCATTAGATGCTTCTAAAATAACTATTGTAACTAGTAGCAGTTTTTCACCTGAAGCTATTGACTATTCAGAATTAAAAAATATTAAACTAGTTGACAGAGAAGGACTAATAAAATTAGCTAAAAAGTACTCCAATAAACCTACATCTGAAGAAGAAACTGTTGAAGAAGATGATATTGGAGCTAACAGAATTCCTGATGAAATTGAAGATGATGAAGTTGATTCAATACAACCAGATACTGTTGAACAAACTCCTGAAGATGAAGAAGCTGTTAGAAGCTTTTTAAATAAGGCATATATTCCACCTGAAACTAATACAGGTAGTGGAAGATTCTTCACAGGAAATAGAAATAATAATAATTCAAGTGGGAGTATTCTCAACAAGCAAAGTAGCGGTCCTAGAAGAAGTGATAGATCTAGTTTAGGTTCAAGAAATATTAATTTATCCAATAGAGAAATGCCTGCTTTTCTTGATAAACTACGACCTATACTAAGTAATACTATTGTTTTAATCATTATTGTTGTGGTATTATCTTATCTTGTTCAAGCTGCATTAACTGCTTTTACTGGTATTTCAAGTGGTATTGCAGGTGTTGTTGAATTATTAATTGCTCTTGCTTTATCTTATGGTTTAATTTTATTATTTGATAGAGAAGGATCTCAAATTTTAGTTAAAGGAACTATAATATTCTTTATTTCATTAATTCTTTTAATGTTACTTGTAATATTATAGGATTTTTTTATCCTATTTTTTTATTTTTAAATTTATAATAGTAACCTTTATATAATATAAAATACAGAACTTTTATTGTTAATGGTTCCGTGGTCTAGAGGTATGATACCTCCCTTACAAGGAGGGGATCACGAGTTCGAATCTCGTCGGAACCACTACTATTTCTTTAAAATTTTACTTTTCAAAAATTATAAACACATATTACTTATTCTAAAAAAAGATTAAACCTACTTATTCTTAATAAAATATCAATCTTTTCTTTAAATAAAAAAATATAGATAAACTAAAAATATATTTAATTAATTAAAGAAATAAAAATATAAAATAATTTAATATTTATTATTATAATTAAAAAAAATACAAACTTTTATAAAAAAAATTATTTATGGTGATTAACAATGGCATGGGATGATGGAAACCTTAAAATATGGATGAATGGAGAATTTGTAGATTGGAAAGACGCTAATATTCATGTATTATCACACGTAGTACATTACGGTTCAGCTGTTTTCGAAGGTATGAGATGTTACGAAAACAAAAAAGGATCAGCAATATTCCAATTAGATGCACATGTAGACAGATTATTTAACTCTGCAAAAATATACAATATGCCTATACCTAAAACAAAAGAAGAAATAAGCGAAGCTATAAAAGAAACCGTCAGAGTAAACAATTTAAAATCATGCTACATTCGTCCAATAAGTTTTAGAGGATATGGTGAATTAGGAGTAACACCAGTTAATTGTCCAGTTATCACCACAATTGCAGCATGGGAATGGGGATCCTATCTTGGAGAAGAAGGAATGAAAAGAGGTGTTGAAGTAGGAGTATCATCTTGGAGAAAACCTGCACCAGACACACTACCAACATTAGCAAAAGCTGCAGCAAATTACATGAACTCCCAATTAGCTAAAATGGAAGCTACAGAAAACGGATTTGATGAATGTATACAATTAGATTATCAAGGCCATGTTGGAGAGGGAAGTGGTGAAAACATTTTCATGATAAAAAATGGTAAAATATACACTCCAACATTAGCATCATCTGTATTAGATGGTATAACAAGAGCTACAGTTATCCAAATTGCAAAAGACTTAGGATATGAAGTTATTGAAAGACCAATCCAAAGAGAATCTCTATACATTGCAGATGAATTATTCTTCACAGGATCTGCTGCAGAAGTAACACCTATAAGATCTGTTGATGGTAGAGAAATAGGAATTGGAAGTAGAGGACCAATAACTGAAAAAATACAATCCTCATTCTTCGATATTGTTGAAGCAAAAGTTGAAGACAAATATAATTGGTTAAACTATATTTAAACACTAACAATAATTTTTTTGGGATAAAAATGGATATATTTCAAGCCATAATAATAGGATTAATACAAGGGCTAACTGAATTTTTACCAGTTAGTAGTTCTGCACATTTAATATTTGCACAACATGCCCTTGGAGTAAGTAGTGATTTAGCATTTGATGTTATGTTACATGTTGGAACACTAGTCGCTGTAGTTGTTTTCTTCTTTAAAGATATAGTTTTAATGATTTATGCTTTCTTATTAAGTATCAAAGACTTATTTACAGGTAAATTCATACAAGGATTAAGGGAAGAAAGTTATAAACGATTAGCATGGTATGTTATACTTGGTACAATACCAATAGGATTAGTCGGTGTATTATTTAATGATGCAGTGGAATCAATTTTCACAGGTGTTAATATCCCAGCATTCTTTTTACTTATAACAGGAGTATTACTTTACATATCCCAAAGAATAAACACTGGAAAAATAAAACAAGAAGATTTAACCCTAAAACAAAGTATTTTAATAGGTTGTGGACAGGCTATCGCAATATTACCCGGTCTATCAAGATCAGGAACAACAATAGCTACTGGATTAACATTAGGATTGGATAAAGAATTCGCTGCAAAATTCAGTTTCCTATTATCAATACCTGCAATACTTGGAGCTGCAGTTGTAGAATTAAAAGATTTAGCATTAACTGATGTTAATTTAGGAGCATATGTTGCTGGTTTTATTGTAGCAGCAGTTTCAGGATATTTAGCTATAAAATTCTTATTAGAACTTATTCAAAAAAGAAGTTTGGATATATTTTCATACTATTGTTGGATAGTTGGTATAATAATATTATTAGGTTGTTTAATATTCGGTTGGTAAAATATTAAATTACCTTAATTTTTTTCTTATTTTTAACACTTTATATTAAAGTTGTTTGTTTTGTTTTGTCCTTATTTGGAAATTTATGTAAGTATTCAAATATCTCATCTGGTTTATTCATTATATTATTTTCTTCTGTTCTTTTTTCAAAAATTTGCATTAATTTTGGATTGTTTGGACTTTCTATATGATATGAGTCTTTATATTTTTTTATATATTTTTCTTTAAGTCCTGGGAAGTGTTGGTCTAGTTTTTTATAGTAATATTGTCTGTCTCCTTTTCTAAGTGTCATACCCATAGCAAAGCATATTATTCCTTTAACATCTGATTTTATACAGTTATCTAATATTTTATTTATGTTTTCTTCTGTATCTGTAATATATGGTAATATTGGGCATAACCATACAACCGTTGGGATTTTTTCTTTTTTTAATATTTCTAATAATTCATATCTTCTTTTAGTTGTGCAGACATTTGGTTCTATGATCTTTGATAATTTTTCATCATGTACTGTTAAACTTATTTGAACAACTGTTTTTGCTTTTTCATTAATTTTTTTAAGTAAATCTAAGTCTCTAAGTATTAAATCAGATTTTGTTATACATGTAAATCCATGTCCATACTTGTATATTAATTCTAAGGATTTTCTAACATATTGAAGCTTTGATTCCAGGGGTATATACGGATCTGTCATTGCTCCTGTACCTATCATGACTTTTTCTCTTTTATTTTTTAGGGCTTTTCTTAATAGTTCTATTGAGTTTTTTTTAACTTCTATATCTTCAAAGTCATGTTGCATATTATATATTTCGCTTCTAGAATCACAGTATATACAACCATGACTGCATCCGCGATATAGGTTCATCCCATTTTTATTAGATAGTAATGTTTTTGCGTTTACAAAGTGCATAATTTTATCTTATTTTTTTAGTATTGGTTTCTTTTAGAGATAAGTGTTTATTTGATTTTAGTAAAATAAAATGAGGATGTTTTTTTAATATTCTACTTCTATGCCCATAATTTCTTTTTTACCATTGTAAACATCTCTTGCTATTTGGGCTGCTCCTAGTGCTCCTGAGTCGATGCCTATAACTTCAATTTCATATTCGTTTTTTAAATATTTGTTTAGTTTTCCTTTAAAATTGAAAGGTTCTTCCATTGAGCCTAATGAACCTGTTAAAACTATTCCTTGTATTTCGTTTTCACTTATTCCTATAAGACCTATGATTTCCATTGCTATTGTCATTACCATGGTATCTATTGCTAATTTTGCATTTTCATCATTTTCTCTGTATTTTTTAAGTATGTCATCTTTGATGAATTGAACTTTATTGTTTACATTAGCAATTTTAACTGCTCCTGCATTTGAGAAGCATTCGTTTGCGGTTTTTTTATCATCATCTATTTGTCTTATCATTTCTAAGTCTAATGGTCCATGTACAAATCCCATTGCTCCTAGACATGCGTCTATTGCACCGTATATTTTTCCGTTTTGTATTAGTAGGTTAACACTGTTTGAGCTTAAGTCTCCTACTATCATGTTTTCCCATCCTGTTTTTAGGAATGCATTATATACTATGCTTACTTTTTCTGGGCTTGCTTGGTGTGAGTATGCTGCTCTGAATAGTGGGTTTAGTGATGTTGAGTCTTTGTGTAGTCCCGGAATCATTATTGTTGGTATGTTTGAGTTTTCAATTTCGGAGTATACTGATGTTCCTCCTCCAGTTACTTTTCCTGCTCCTTCTATTGATTGTATTCCTCTATTTTTAACTTTTTCTATTTTTTGTATTTTGTTAAATCCATCACCCATTGCATAGGTTATTGCCATTAGTTTTATATTTTCTAGGGGTGTTCTTTTGGATATTTCATCTAGTGCTTTTACTTTTCCGTTTTTTGTATCTTCACGTGAGATTTTAAATGTGTCTATTATTGTATTGTCTTTTGATGAGAGGATTGTGAAGGATATTCCAGTTGTTCCATGATCCATTCCTACGAAAACCATAACTTATCAACTTTTTTTGATTAGTTTTTTAAAATTAGAGTTTTATAAAAAAAAATAAGATTTTTGTTATTAATGAAAATTTATATTATTATAAAAAAAATAGTGTTTAAAAAAGAGATAATCTATTAATTTTTTAGATTATCCTTTTTTTTATGTTTTTTACTTATTCGTCTTTTTGAAGACCGCAAGCTTTTCTGAGTTTGGTACCAACATTTTCTATTTCAGATGCTGCTACTTCGTTTCTCATTTCTTTTAAGTTTGCGAAGTCTGTTTTGTATTCTTCTCTGAATTCGTCTTTGAATTTTTTAGATTGAATATCGGATAAGATTTTTTTCATTTCTGCTTTAACATCATCTGTTACTACACGGCCTCCACGGGTGTGTGCTCCGTATTCTGCAGTGTTACTGATGTCTCCGTACATTGCTGCGAATCCTTTGTTGTAGATGATATCTACTATGAGTTTTAATTCGTGACATGTTTCGAAGTATGCGATTTCTGGTTGGTATCCTGCTTCTACTAATGTTTCGAATCCTGCTTTAATAACATCTGGGATTCCTCCACAGAGTACTGCTTGTTCACCGAATAAATCTGTTTCTGTTTCTTCTTTGAATGTTGTTTCGATTACTCCAGCTCTTGTGAATCCTGCTGCTTTAGCTAGGTTTAATGCGATTTGTTTTGCATCTCCAGTTGCGTCTTGTTCTACTGCAACGAGTCCTGGTATTCCGAATCCTTGTTTGTAAGTTTCTCTTACCATTGATCCTGGTCCTTTTGGTGCGAACATTATGACGTTTACATCTTCTGCTGGTTTTATTAATTCGTAGAATATGTTGAAACCGTGGGAGAATGATAATGTGTTTCCACTTTCGACGTATGGTGCGATTTTTTCTTCGTAGATTTCTGCTTGTAATTCATCTGGTAATAATATGTGGATGATGTCTGCTTCTTTTGCTGCATCTTCGAAGGATTTTACGTTCATTCCATCATCATTAGCTTTTTTCCAGGAGTTTCCTCCTTCTCTTAAACCTACAATAACGTTAACTCCGCTGTCTGCTAAGTTTCTTGATTGAGCTCTACCTTGACTTCCGTAACCCATTACAGCTACAGTTTTATCTGCAATAGCTCCAGTGTCAACGTCTTTATCGTAATACATTTGCATTTTTTAATCATCTCGGTTTTTTATTTTTTTTATATAAAAGTATAATATTGATTGAATAATATAAAAACTTCAATATATTTATAAGTATTATGTTTTTTAATTTATATAATTTATGTAAAAAAATAGAATATAGATAAATAAGTTTTAAAATAAGAAAAAAAGAGAAAAATAGAGGTTAAAATTTCTAGTGTTTGCCTCTAGCCATCGCAGTTGAACCAGTACGAGCTATTTTTTTAATTCCATGATGTTTAAGTAATGAAATTAAAGCATCAATTTTATCAAGTTTACCTGTAACTTCAATAATTAAACTATCGTCTGAAATATCAACTACTTTTGCTCGGAATATGTTAACATATTGCATTATTTCAAGTTTAGATTTTTCATCTTCAGATTTAACTTTAATTAAACATAATTCTCTTGTAACAGATGAATTTTTATCTAAATCCTTTACTTTAACAACATCTACTAGTTTGTTTAATTGTTTTACAACTTGTTCAAGGACTTTTTCATCACCTGTAACAATTATAACCATTCTTGATAATGCTTTTGTTTCTGATTTTCCTACAGTGATACTTTCAATGTTAAATCCTCTTCTTGTAAATAAGCTAGATACTTTTTGAAGAACACCTGGTTTATCTTCAACTAGTATACTGATTATATGGTATTGTCCAAGATGGTATGTTGTCACTTTAATCATCTCCTTTTGAAGCATCAGATTCATATTCGAAATTACCTAGAACTTCTGTAACTGCTGATCCTGGAGGAACCATTGGTAGGAATTCATTTTTCTCAACAACAATATCTAAGACTACTGGTTCATTGTCTTTTATTGCTTTGTTAATTGCTTCTTCTGTATCTCCAGGGTTTGTTATTCTTTGACCTTCTATACCGAAACTTTCAGCTAGTTTAACAAAGTCTGGTGATTGTCCTAAATCAGTTTCAGAGTATCTTTGGTCATATAATAAGTGTTGCCATTGATAAACCATTCCAAGTTTTCTATTATTAAGTATAGCTACAATTACTGGTATGTCATATTCTTTAACTGTTGCTAATTCTTGACAAACCATTAAGAATCCACCATCTCCTACAATTGAAAGAACTGGATCATCTGGTTTAGCTACTTTAGCTCCAATTGCTGCAGGGAAACCGAAACCCATTGTTCCTAATCCACCTGAGGATATAAATTTTCTAGGTTTGTTTGTGTTGTAGTAGTGTGCTGCCCACATTTGGTTTAATCCTACATCTGTTGTAACTATTGTGTCTTCTGTTGTTGCATTGTTAATTTCTTTTAGTACTTGTTGTGGCATTAATGGATGCTCATCATATGTAACTCTTGGGATTAATTGTTTTTTCATTTGAATTAGGTTTGTAAACCATTCATTAGCATCTTTATTTGGTTTATAACTAGATAATTCTTTAATCATTAAACCAAGTATGTTTTTTGCATCTCCTACTATTGGAACATCTACATCTACATTTTTACCTATTTCTGCAGGGTCTATATCAATATGTATAACTTTACTATTTGGTGCAAATTCATCTAATTTTCCTGTTGTTCTATCTGAGAATCTGCATCCGATTCCAATTAAAAGGTCACTTTTATTAACAGATGAGTTGGATACTTCTCTTCCGTGCATTCCAAGCATTCCTAAACAATTATCATCTTCTTCTGATATTGCTCCTTTACCCATTAATGTTGTCATTACTGGTGCATTAATAATGTTTGATAATTCTTTTAGTTCTCTGGAAGCTCCAGATATTATTAATCCCCCACCAACAAGGATTATTGGATTTTTTGCTTGTTTTATTAATTCAACAGCTTTTCTAACTTGTTTAATATTTCCTTTTATAGTAGGTTTGTATCCTGGTGTTGAAATTAAATCATCACGGTAGGAGGTTATTTCTCCTTCTTGTGCATTTTTAGGTACATCTATTAAAACAGGTCCTGGTCTACCAGTACTTGCTATTTTAAAACTTGATTTAACGATAGAAGGTATTTGATCTGCATTTTTAGGTTGATAACTGTGTTTTGTAATAGGCATTGTAATACCTATAATATCTGCTTCTTGGAATGCATCATTACCTATTAAGCTTGTTGGAACTTGACCTGTAATAGCTACAAGTGGTACTGAATCAATATATGCATCTGCAATACCTGTAACTAGATTTGTTGCACCTGGACCTGAGGTAGCACAACATACCCCTACTTTTCCTGAAGCTCTTGCATAACCTTCTGCAGCATGCACTGCTCCTTGTTCGTGTCTAACAAGTATATGTCTTAAATCAGAATCATATAACATGTCATATAATGGTATAGTTTGTCCTCCAGGGTATCCAAATATTGTATCAACGCCCTGCTCTATTAGGGCTTTTATAATGGCCTCTCCACCTCTCAATTTATGCACCTACCTAAAATTTTTTTATAATGTTTTGTAAATTTTCTTGATTTAAAATTAAAAAAGAATAAAATAAAATTTATTAGTTTATAATATTACATTTATATTTTTAATATAATATTAAACTTACTAATTAAAGATAATGTAAAGTTGTTACGGCATTTTATATATTTTTTTGAATTTTGTTTTTT
>CAYSIF010000013.1:0-33565 GCA_964431035.1 uncultured Methanobacteriaceae archaeon
TAGCTGCTAAACCTGGAGGTGCTGCTAAACATTTTTGTGAACCTGTGAAACATACGTCAATACCATATTTATCAACATCCACATAGTCTCCACCAAGTGAAGATACTGTATCTACTATTAATAATGCATCATAGTTTTTCATTACTTTTCCGATTTCTTTAAGTGGAGAGTGTGTTCCTGTTGATGTTTCGTTGTGTATAACTGTAACTGCTTTAACATCTTCATTTGCATCTAATGTTTCAGCAATTTTTTTAGGATCTACTACATCTCCCCATTCTACATCTATTTCTATGGAATTGATTCCGTGAGCTTTAGAGATGTCTCTTAAACGTTCTCCGAATTTTCCACCAGTAACATTTATTATTTTTTCTCCAGGGTTAACTGTGTTTGCTATAGCTGCTTCCATTGCTGCAGTTCCTGATCCAGATAGGATTAATGATTGGTTTTCTGTTTTGAACATTTTTGACATTAATTCACTGGTTTCGGTTAATACTTCTCCGAATTCATCTCCTCTGTGATTAACTACTGGTTTGGACATAGCTCTAAGTACACGTGGAGCTACATTTGTTGGTCCAGGAAGCATTATTAATAAATCATCCATTTTTTTAATTTCCTCCAAATAAATTATAAATTCTTGTGTAAATATGTTTTTATTATGAATAAAAATTTTTTATAGCTTAAGAAATTTCTTTTTCATATCAATTGATTATTACTAATCAGATGAAAATAATAAAACTTAAAATAAATCAAGCCATATGATAAAATTTTTGAATTTTATATTAAATATATATTATTATAAAATATTAGTTGTTTTAAGAAAATTTTTAATATTAAATTTATTTAGCATCTAAGAATAGATTTATTTAATTAATGTTGAATTATTAATTATATAATATATAAAAAAATTAAAATACTGGAAAAAAATTATGACAAGAATTTTAATAAGCAATGATGATGGGATAAATGCTCCAGGGATACTTGCTGCTAAAAAATCTGTTGAAGATTTAGGTGAAGTTATAATTGTAGCACCTGATAAAGAACATAGTGGTTTAGGTAGAAGTTTAAGTGTTATGAAACCATTAACTATTAATGAGGTTGAATTACCTGATGGTAGTATTGGTTATAGTGTTTCTGGAACACCAACTGATGCGGTTAATGTTGGAATAAATTATATACTTGACACTAAACCCGATTTAATTATTACTGGCATAAATTCTGGTAGAAATATAAGTAAAAGTGAAATTACAAAATCAGGAACTGTTGGAGCCGCATTAGAAGCTGTTAATTATAATATTCCTGCAATTGCAATATCTCAATCTATTGATCCATCTGATTTTAAAATTGAAAATAATAAACCAGTACTTATTAATGAATTAAATTTTGATTATGCTGGAGAAATACTGCATACTATTAGTGAAAAAATATTAGAAACAGGTTTAAAAGAAGTTGAATTATTAAATATAAATGTTCCTTCACATCCTAAATCAAAAGAAATAAAAATAACAAAGTTAGCAGATAAAATGTTCACACCCGAAATCATAAGTCAAGAAAAAGATGATGAAACTTATTATCTAATTAAACCAAATATGATTGAGGAGTATGAAGAAGGAACTGATGGTTATGTTCTTTTAAATGAGAAACTTGTTAGTTTAACCCCTTTAAAAAATGATATGACTGGAGACCTTAAAGAGTTAGAATTTTTAATAAAGTGATTAATAATGAATATTGATGAATGGGAAAATTGGTACAATAAAATATTAAATGACTTTGGATTCTCAAAAGATAATGATGAAGAAACTGCAAAAATATTAGATACAATTTTAGGTGAAAATGCATTAACCATTGAAGAATTACAAACATTAATAAGTGAAAAAAAATCAACAAAAGAATTTATTGTATTTGGTGCAGGCCCATCATTAAAAAAGGATATTATTAAGATTAAAAATGAAGGGTTAGTTGATAATATTTTAGTAGCCGCAGATGGTGCAACTACTGCATTACTTGAAGAAGATTTAATCCCAGATATCATAGTAACTGACTTAGATGGTAAAATAGACGATTTATTAACAGCAAACCAAAAAAATAGTATTTTTATTGTTCATGCCCATGGAGACAACGAAGAAAATATTACAAAATATGTTAAAATATTGAATAAAGTTCTAGGAACAACACAGTCAAAACCATACGGGAAATTATATAATTTCGGAGGATTTACAGATGGAGACAGAGCCATCTTTTTAACACTTGAATTAAATGCTAAAAAAATATTATTAGCTGGAATGGACTTCGGAGAGTATGTTACTAAATATTCAAGACCTAAAATAGAAAACGATATTGAAAAAGCAGATGATATTAAACAAAAAAAGTTAAAATATGCTGAAGAATTAGTTGAATGGATAAAACAAAACGAAAATGTTGAATTGAAAAAGATTAGTGGTGAATGAAGATAATGGGAATTGAAGATATTTTAATGTTTGATGAAACACTATTCAAAGATACAACCATATTTGATTTAGATTATGTTCCTGAAACATACAATTTCAGAGATCAACAAATGGAAGCAATGGCTTACGAGATAAGACCTGCATTAAGAGGAAGTATGCCTGGCCATTCCGTAATACTTGGAACCTGTGGAACTGGTAAAACTACCGCAGTTAAAAAAGTATTTGAAATGGTTGAAAAAACAAGCGAGAGTGTTGTTTGTTGTTATATTAATTGTCAAATTAATAATGGCAAATTTTCTATTTTTTCACAGATATATAAAAAAATATTTGGATATAAACCTCCAGAAACAGGTGTTCCATTTTTAAGAATATATAATCAAATAATGGAAAAATTAGTTAGTAATAATCAATCATTAATTGTAGCTTTAGATGATGCTAATTTCATTTTCGAAAGTAAGAAAGGAAATGAAATATTTTATTATTTACTACGCGCACATGAAGAATTTCCAAATGTTAAAACTGGTTTGTTCGTTGTTATACCTGATTTTGAATTTAGATACGCATTAGATAAGACTGTTAAAACCGTGTTCATACCTCAAGAAGTGGTTTTTGAACCTTATACATATGATGAAATAAACAGTATCTTAAGTGATAGGGCCAAAATTGGATTTTATCCAGATGTTATTGATGACGACATAATAGAGCAAATTAGTGAGTATACTTACGAAAATGGAGATTTAAGAGTAGGTATCGATTTACTCAAATCTTGTGGAAATATTGCTGAATCAGAAGCATCTAAAAAGATAACTGAAGAACATTTTAAAAAAGCAATAGAAAAACATGTCTCAAGCACTGTTAAGGAAGCTATTAAAATTTTAAATGATAACGAGTTAGAATTATTAAATGCTATTATCGAAGAAAGTAAGAATATTGAGAAAAATAAGATTTTAACTAGTACACGTGTATTTAAAAAATTTAAGAATAAGAAAAATAGTAGTTATTCCACATTGAAAAGAACCTTAGATAAGTTAGAATTTTTAAGATTAATTGATACTAAATTAAGTGGTAAAGGTGTTAGAGGTAAAACTACTTATATTTATTTAAGATTTAATCCTGACGATTTAGATTAATTAATAATAAAAAAAAATAGTGATTATAGATTTTAGACTGTTATAGCTACAGTTGGGTTAGGTATTGAGATAGCTAGAATTAATGTTGCTATAATTATAGATAATACTATTAATGTTTCAATACTAATTTCAAATCTATAACCATTGAAGAATAAATAATCATAAAGGCTTCTTTGTTTTTTTAAGTTTTTTCTTTGAATGTTTGAATTTTTCATAATAAAATATCACCACTGAAAAAAATTATTATTTTTTAGAATTATAGATATTAATTAAATCATTTGATTGATATAAAAAAAGTCCGAGCATTTGAAAAGTAATCAAAAGTGAAAATGATAAAATGAGTTTTAAAAAAGATAATATGATTGAATATGAATTTTTTGATGTTACTGCAGATGTAGGTTTCCTAGCTTATGGTGTTAGTTTAGAAGAAGCATATGAAAATGCATCTAAGGCCATGTTTAATGTTATTAGTAATACAAGTAATGTTGATCCAGTTATAAGTAAAAATATATCTATTGTATCTGAGGATTTGATTTCTTTACTGTATGATTATTTAGATGAGTTATTATTCCTTTCAGAAACAGAATTTTTATTATTTTCAGAGTTTAATATTTCTATTACTCCAGAAGATGATGAATTTAAATTAGATGGTGTAGTTAAAGGAGAATCTATTAATTGGAACAAACATGAAAGAGGTTCTGAGGTTAAAGCAGTTACTTATCATCTTATGGATGTTAAAGAGGACGATATATGTAAAGTTAGGGTTATTTTAGATTTGTGATTTTATAATTATTTATGTTACTTTTTTTAAATATTAAACTAATATAAACTTAAAGTGTAAAAAAAAATTCGGAACTTAAAAAAATTAAAATGAAATATTATTTTATGTGGTAATAATGAGTGTTAAAGATAATCTTATAAAAATTAGTGAAAATGTTTGGGAAATACCTAGTAGTTTTAAAAAGGAAATGAGAGTTCCTGCTAGATTGTTTCTAGATGAAGAAGGTATTGAGAATCTTGAAGAAGGAGCAATTGAACAAATTGCTAATGTTGCATGTTTACCAGGTATTCAAAAGTATTCTCTAGGTCTTCCAGATACTCATTTTGGGTATGGTTTTCCTATTGGTGGTGTTGGTGCATTTAATGCACATAATGGAATTATTAGTCCTGGAGGAGTGGGTTTTGATATAAATTGTGGAGTTAGGATGATTAGGACTAATCTTACTAGAGAAGATATTGAACCATATATAAAAGAGTTAAGTGAAAAATTATTTAAGAATATTCCATCAGGCGTTGGTAGTAAAGGTAAAATTAGATTAGAAGAGGGAGAAATTGATAAAGTTTTGAATAATGGTGCTAGATGGGCTGTTGAGAATGGTTATGGTTGGGAAGATGATTTAGAATATTTGGAAGAGAATGGATGTATTGAAGATGCTGATGCTAGTGTTGTTAGTGACAAAGCTAAAAAGAGAGGTATTCCTCAGTTAGGTTCTTTAGGTTCAGGTAATCATTTCTTAGAGATTCAGGAAGTTGATGAAATATATAGTGATGATGTTGCTGAAGTGTTTGGTTTGAAGAAAGGTGAAATTGTTGCTATGGTTCATACTGGATCTAGAGGGTGTGGGCATCAGGTTTGTTCTGATTATTTAAGAGTTATGGATAAGGCATATAGGAATTATAAATTAGATATTCCTGATAGACAATTAGCTTGTGCTTATCTTGATTCCAATGAAGCTCAGAATTATTTGCATGCTATGTATGCTGCAGCTAATTATGCTTGGGCTAATAGACAGGTTATTGTTCATTGGGTTAGAGAAACATTTGAAAGTGTTTTAAATCGTAGTGCTGAAGATATGGGTATGAGTACTGTTTATGATGTTGCCCATAATATTGCTAAAGAAGAGACACATGTTATTAATGATAATGGTTTTGAATTGAATTTATTAGTTCATAGGAAAGGTGCTACTCGTGCATTTGGTCCTGGTAGAATTGAAGTTCCAGAAAAGTATCGTGATGTTGGTCAACCTGTTTTGATACCTGGTACTATGGGTACTTCTTCTTATGTTCTTCATGGAACGGAAGTTGCTATGAAAACTACTTTTGGTTCAACTGCTCATGGTGCTGGAAGAAAATTATCTAGATCTCAGGCTAAAAAAGAGTTCTCACCAGAAGATATTGAGAATGATTTAAATTCTCGTGGAATTGAAATTAAAGCTAATTCTAAACCAGTACTTGCAGAAGAGGCACCTGATGCATATAAAGATGTTGATTCTGTTGTTAAAACTTCTGATAGTCTTGGTATAGCTAAATTAGTTGCTCGTGTTAGTCCAATAATTGTTACTAAAGGATAAATGGAGGCAATATGAATGATTGGTATAATTGGTGGTACTGGAGTTTATGATATTGTTGATAAAGCTGATTCAGTAAGTAAAAAGAAGGTTGAAACATCCTATGGTGTTGTTGAGGTGTCACTTTTAAAAATTGATGGCAAGGATGTTGCATTTTTACCTAGACATTCAAGTGGGCATTCTCATCCCCCACATATGATTAATTATAAAGCTAATATTAGTGCTTTAAAAGAATTAGGTGTTAATCAGATTATTGCAACTAATTCTGTCGGTAGTCTTGATTTAGATATTGGGCCTGGAGCTTTTGTTATTGTTGATGATTTTATTGATTTTACTGTACTTAGAGATAAAACTTTTTTTGATGATAGTGTAGTTCATACTGATATGAGTGAGCCATATTGTAGTCGTTTAAGAGAAGCTTTAATATCCTCTGGTAATGTTGTGCCTAATGGAACATATGTTTGTACTGAGGGTCCTCGTTTTGAAACTCCTGCTGAAATAAAAATGTTTAGAAAAATGGGTGGAGATGTTGTTGGAATGACTGGTCTTCCTGAAGTTGTTTTAGCTAGAGAGAAAAACATATGTTATAGTTCAATTTGTATTGTTTCTAATTATGGTGCAGGTATTTCAAAGGATAAGTTAAGTATGGAAGAAGTGTTAGACATTATGAATGAGAAAAGTGCGGAATTACTTGATTTAATATATGATACTGTTAGAAAATTAGATGATGATATTGATTGTGATTGCTTTAATGGATAAAATTTTTTAAAGGAGAGGGTGTTTATTTTAATTGCTGTTTCTAGTCTTAATGGAGAAACTGTTGATTTTCATTTTGGAAAATCTAAGAAATTATATATTTATAAGATTATTGATGATGATTATGAGCTTATAGATGAGAGAACTGTTGAGATTTCTGATGATGAGAAACATCAAGGAAGTAAGGTTCTTGAGGTTTGTAGTGATTGTGATGTTATTATATCTCAGCAATTTGGACCTAAATCAAAAATGAAAGCTAAAAAAGTTGATATTAAGCTAGTTTCTGATGAAGGATCTATAGATGATGTTATAAAACGTTACATCAATCATGTTAAATTTATGAATAGTTAAATTTTTTTTATTTATTAAATTTTTTTTAATGGAAAAATTGATAAAAATATTTAAATATTATGAAATTATAAACATATAACAACCTTAATTGGGCGGGTTTAATTTTAAATTTTTTTTACAAAAATAATATATTTTTAATAAATCAGACTTATTTTAACTGATTATTATTTAAATAACGAGTTCTTTAATTAGTAAATTAAAATTAAAGAATAATAACTGATAAAATTACTATTTTCAATATAAAAAAGAGACAATAATAGATTAATCGAGGCATGATTATAAAATGGCAAAAGCGAAAAGACGACACGCACGTGACACATGGAAAGAAAAAAGTTGGTATACAATAAAAACACCAGTACAATTTGGAGATAAAGAAATCGGTGAAACTTTAGCTAAAGATCCTGAATTACTTATTGGTAGAACTATTGAAGTAACTATGAGAGAATTAACCGGAGAGTTCTCCAAACAATATATTAAATTACAATTTGAAATTGATAATGTTGCAGGAGATAATGCTAATACCAAATACACTGGACACAAAACAACCACTGATTATGTTAGAAGCATGATTAGAAGAGGAACTAGTAGAATCGATACTCCAGTTATTGTTAAAACTGCTGATGATCGTGAAATTAAATTCCATGTATTAGCTGTAACAACTAGACGTGCTAAATCCTCACAGCAAAAATATATGCGTGAAACTATCACCGAAATGTTAAATAAAATTGCTAGTGAAAAAGGATTTGATGAACTCGTTGAAAATTCTGTTAATGGTAAATTAGCTAGTGAAATTTATCATACAGCTAAGAAAATTTACCCACTTAAAAGAGTGGAAATTATAAAAAGTAAAGTATTAGAATAAAAAAAAATACTTTTTTTTATAAACTTTTTTTATCATTTTTTTTATTAAATAAAAAAGTGAGCTAATTTTTTTTATAATATTATTATTAATAATAGAAAATTCAAATGTTATTATTGAATATAAAAACTTAAATTATTATTTTTTTTATTTGAATTTGAAATTTGAAAGTGATTAATATATGCAAGAAGTTATGATGATAAATTGGGGTTATGTTTTAATCCTATTTTTATTGGGATTTTTTGTTTATTGGAGAAAATCCTTAGATTTACTAGGCACCATTACAATGATTATTATGGGCATTGTTATCATATTTTCTGCTGGATTAAATTGGTTGGTTTTATTAATTATTTTTTTAATTTTAAGTTTACTTGCAACGAAGTTTGCAAAACCTTATAAACGTAGTATTAATGAGTATGAAGGTCAACGTACTGCTAAAAATGTTATTTCTAATGGTTTGCTTGCATTTTTAATGGCTGCTTTTGGAGGTTATTATCTTCCATTTGTTGGTGGATTTATTGGTGCTGTTGCAACAGCTACTGCAGATACACTTGCTAGTGAAATTGGTGTTTTGCAAAAACCTAGATTATTAACCACGTTTAAAGAGGTTCCTGCTGGGACTGATGGTGCGGTATCTATTCTTGGTACGTCTGCTGCTATTTTAGGTGCAGGTATTATTGGATTATCATCTTATTTTTTAGGAATAGTTAATGATCCTATTTTAGGTTTAAAGATAGGTGTTATTTCTGGTACTATCGGTTGTTTTATGGATAGTTTTGTAGGGGATAAGTTTGAGAGAAAAGGTTATCTAAATAATGAACATGTTAATTTAATTGGTACCCTTACTGGAACTATAATTGGAATATTATGTATATTTTAATTAATTTTTGAAAAAAAAGTAGTTTTATTAAATGTTTAAATTTTGATTAAAATATTATAAAAAAAGAAAAAAATAATTGAAATGATTAAATAATAATCTTTTTTTATTTAATCATCATCAACTACTATAAAAGCATCTTTACCTAAAGCTCCACATTCTGGGCAAGCCCAGTCATCAGGGAAGTCTTCTAGTAAAGTTCCTGGTGCAATATTGTATGTTGGATCTCCTTTTTCTGAATCGAATTTGTAATCACAGTGCATACATTCATATACTACCATTGTAAATCACCTTTTTTTATAATAAATTTATTTATAGTTTTTAAACTTATAAAAGGTAGTTTTATATTAACTACTATTTATCAATTTCTAATTTTAGAATTTTATGAAAATTTTATATAAATCTTTTACTATATTTTTAATCAATATGAATGAATAATTAATTTTTATTAAAATTTAATATAAAATTTTGTTTTTTAATAATATTTTTTTTAGGCGGTAAATTTAGAATGAAGGGAATTATATTAGTTATGGATGGAATGGCAGATAGACCTATTAAAGAGTTAAATAATCAAACACCTTTACAAGCAGCTAAAACTCCCAATATGGATAAAATGGCTGAAAATGGTATTACTGGGATAATGGATCCTATAAAACCTGGTATTATACCTGGAAGTGATACTGCTCATTTATCAATTTTGGGTTATAATCCTTATGAAGTTTATACTGGAAGAGGTCCTTTTGAAGCATCTGGTGTTGGTTTAGAGGTTATTCCTGGAGATATTGGTTTTAGATGTAATTTTTCTACATCTGATGATAATGGAATTATAACTGATCGTAGAGCTGGTCGTATACGTGACGGTACTGCAGATATTGTTGAAGTGTTAAATACTATGACCATTGAAGGTTATGAAGATGTTAAAATAATTTTTAAAGAGTCTACTGGTCATCGTGCAGTATTGGTCTTAAGAGGAGAGAATTTATCTGATAAGGTTACTGATGCTGATCCTAAGGTTGAGGGAAATAAACCTAAAACTGTTAAACCTACTGATGATAGTGAAGAAGCTGCTAGAACTGCAGATTTGTTGAATAAGATTGTTCAAGAATCTTATAATATGATTAAAGATCATCCAGTTAATGTTGAAAGAATTAATAATAATGAACCTCCTGCTAATATTATCATACCTCGTGGTGCTGGAGCTGTTCCAGATGTTGAGTCTATTAATGATAAATATGAGGTTAATTCTGCATGTATTGCTGAGACCGGACTTATAATGGGTATTGGTCGTTTTGCAGGTATGGATATTATTGAAATGGATGATGTTACTGGTGGGGTTGACACTAATTTAGATAATATTATTGATACTATTCTTGATCAGGTTAATAATAGTGAACATGACTTTTTCTTAATAAATATTGATGGTGCTGATGAAGCAGGCCACGATGGTAATTATGAAGAAAAAACTGAGTTTATAGAGAAAGTTGATGAAGTTGTTATGAGTAAATTATTAGATTTAGAAGATGTTGTGTTATTTTTAACTGCAGATCATTCTACTCCAGTATCTGTTATGAATCATTCTGGAGATCCTGTTCCTATTTTAATTTATGGTCCTAATATTAGAGTTGATGATGTTAAAGAATATCATGAATTTGCAACATATAAAGGAGGATTATGTAGAATTAGAGGATCTGATGTTATGAATATAATTATGGATTTAATGAATAATTCTCATAAATTCGGAGCATAAGATTTTTTTTATAAATTTATTTTAATGATGAAGATGGATTGAATATAAATTGTGTGATTTGTTATGTCTGGAAATACTAAATTATTTGGTACTTCAGGTATTAGAGGGAAGATTAATACTGAAGTTAATGCTGATTTAGCATTACATGTTGGAAAGTCATTATCAACATATTTAGGAAATAAAGGTACTGTTGTTGTTGGTTATGATACTCGTACTACTAATGAAATGTTAGAATGTGCGATTGTGTCTGGTTTAATGGAAGGTGGTGTTGATGTTATTCGTATTGGTATGGTTCCAACACCATTAGTAGGTTATGCTACAATAAAATTAAAAGCTGATGCTGGAGTTATGCTTACTGCATCACATAATCCTTCTCAGTATAATGGTATTAAACTTTGGAATCCTAATGGAATGGCATATACTCCTAGTCAAGAAGAAGAGATTGAACGAATTTATCATTCTAAAGATTATAAAAATGTTGAATGGGATTCAATTGGTTTATTAAAGTATAATGAAGAAATAAAAAATGAGTATGTTAATGATTTGATATCTCGAGTAGATATTGGTAAAAAATTGAAGGTTGTTATTGATACTGCTTCAGGTGCAGGATCAGAACTATCTCCATTAGTCTTTAGGAAGATAGGGTGTGAAGTTATAACTTTAAATAGTCAAGCTGATGGATTTTTCCCTGGACGTAATCCTGAACCTAATGCTGATAATCTTAAAGATTTGATGAAACTTGTTGTATCTACAGGTGCTGATTTAGGAATTGCACATGATGGTGATGCTGATCGTATGATGGCTATTGATGATAAAGGAAATATTAGTGATTTTGATAAATTATTATCTATTATTTCTAAATACTTTGGTGGCACTGTTATAACTACTGTTGATTCAGGATTATGTATGGATGAAGAGATGAGTAAGGTAGATGGTAAAGTTATACGAACTAAAGTTGGAGATGTTGCTGTTGCGGAAGCAATAATTGAGAATAATGCTAGTTTTGGTGGTGAGCCTTCTGGAACTTGGATTCATCCTGATTTTTGTATGTGTCCTGATGGTTTATTATCTGGACTTAGAATCGCTGAAATTGTTTCTAAAGAAGGGTCTTTAAGTGAATTATTAGAGAATATACCTACTTATTCCACAGTACGTGATAAAATTACTTGTTCTAAGGAAGATAAACTTAGAATTATGGAGAATATTGAAGAGTTATTAACCGGTGCATTTAGTGATATTAAAGATGTTAATAATATTGATGGTATTAGGTTAACATTTAATGATGGTAGTTGGGTTTTAATTCGCCCATCTGGTACTGAAGATTATATTAGAGTTACATTAGAAGGAAAAGATAGTGAAACTGCTAAAATAATCCATGAAAAGTCTGTTGAAATTATTAATAGCATATTATAAAATATGAATTAAAAATAGAAATTTTATAGTATTATTAAATTATAAAATAAATTTATATTAAAATGAAATTTTTTTCATATTTTTTTATAAAATTTTTTTGAGGGATGAAGAAACAATGAAGGCAATAATATTAAGTGCTGGTGAAGGAACACGAATGCGACCTTTAACCTTAACTAAACCTAAAACTATGCTTCCTGTAGCCGGTAAACCTATAATGCAGTATAATATTGAAATATTGCGTGATAATGGTATTGATGATATACTTCTAATTACAGGTTATAAAGAGGAAATTGTTAGAGATTACTTTAAAGATGGTAGTGAGTTTAGAGTTAATATAACTTATCAAAAACAAACAAATTTAGAGGGAACTGCTAATGCAATAAGTTATGGTAAAAATTTCATAGATGATAGTGTTATTGTATTAAATGGAGATATTATTCTTAATAATGATATAATTAAGGAAATTATTAGTAAATATAATTCTGAAAAACCTGATACTCTTATGGTTGTTAAAGAAGTTGAAGATCCTAGTTCTTTTGGGGTTGTTGAAATCAATGATGGAATCGTTACTAATATTATTGAAAAACCAAAATTAGAAGAGGCTCCTAGTAATCTTGTAAATACTGGAATTTATGTTTTCAATAGTGACATATTTGATAAAATTGAACAAACTGAAATATCATCTAGAGGCGAATATGAGATAACTGATTCTATATCTTTACAAATTGATGATAATAAGATTGTTAAATCTTATTTAACTGATAAAGATTGGATAGATGTTGGAAGACCTTGGGAGTTAATTGAAATAAACGAGAAACTTCTTAAAAACGTTAAAAGAGAAATTAGAGGAGTAGTTGAACCTGGAGCAACAATACATGGTGAAGTATTCCTTGATGAAGGAAGTATAATAAAAGCAGGAGTTTATATTGAAGGATCTGTTTATATTGGTAAAAATTGTGATATAGGTCCTAACTCTTACATACGTGGAAATACTTACTTTGGAGATAATGTTCATATTGGAAATGCTGTTGAGATTAAAAATTCAATAATAATGGAAAATACAAATGTTAGTCATTTAACTTATGTAGGAGATTCTATTATTGGATCTAATTGTAATATTGCTGCAGGAACTAATATTGCTAATCTAAGATTTGATGATAAAACAGTTAAAACAAAAATTAAAAATCAAAAAGAGGATAGTGGTCGTAGAAAACTTGGTGCAATAATTGGAGACAGTGTTAAAACTGGAATAAATTCAAGTTTCTCACCAGGTGTTAAAGTTGGATCAAATACTTCTATTGGTTCCGGAGTATTATTATATGAAGATGTAGGTTCAGATATGAGAATACTTGAAAAACAAGAGTATATTATTCAACATAAACATAAAAAAGACCAAACATTATTAGATTAAATAAAACTATTTTTTTATATTCTTTTTTTGGAGAAAAGATAATTATGATTGATGAGAGTGCTAGAATATTTCCTGGTGCAAAGGTAATTGGAAATATTGAAATTAAAGAAAATGTATCTATATGGTATAATGCAGTTATAAGAGGAGATACTGAGCCTATAAGTATTGGTAATAATTCAAATGTTCAAGACAATTGTGTATTACATTGTACTAAAGATTATCCCATAAATATTGGTGATGGAGTGTCTATCGGTCATGGTGCAGTTGTACATGGTTGTACAATAGAAGATGATGTTTTAATTGGTATGAATTCAACAATACTTAATGGAGCGCATATTGGTAAAAATTCAATTGTTGCAGCAGGTGCTGTGGTTACTGAAAATCATAGTTTTCCAGATAATAGTTTAATAATTGGTGTTCCTGCCAAAGCTATAAAAGAAGTTAATAAAGATCAAATTGATTTGATAAAGAATAATGCTATGCATTATGTTAATTTATCTAAAAAATATGATTCAAACTTCAATTATATAGAGTAAAATTTTTTTTGTATGAATTTTTTTATTTTTAATGTAAGGTGGAATTAGTTTTATTATGAAAGCAAAAAAATCAGTTTTAGAAATAGATTCTTATGTTCCTGGAAAATCAAAAGAGGATTTGATTAAAGAGTTTAATATAAGTGAAGATGATATTATTAAATTAGGTTCTAATGAAAATCCTTGGGGACCCTCTTCTAAGGCAGTTGATGCGGTTAAAAATTCTATAAATGATATTAATAGGTACCCTGAGTCTGATTTAACTAAATTAGAAGAATCTGTAAGTAAGTATGCAGGTGTTGAGCCTAATCAAGTTATTATTGGTGGGGACGGTGCTGATGAAGTTTTAGATACTTTAGCTAAAACTTTTATTGAAGATGGAGACGAATTTATTGTTCCTCAACCATCATATACATATTATGAATTTTTATTAAAGCCTTATGGTGCTAAACCTGTTTATGGTAAGTGGGATTTAGATACTAACACTTTAGATGTTGATTCCATACTTAATAATATAACTGATAAAACTAAAATGATATTTTTATGTTCTCCAAACAATCCCACTGGAGGAGTTATTAGTAATGATGATTTGGAGATTATTTTAAAAGCTACTAATGCTTTAGTTGTTATTGATGAGGCATATATTGAATATGGTGAAGAAACACATGTTAATCTTATTAATAAGTATGATAATGTTTTTATTTTAAGAACTTTTTCTAAGGTTTTAGGTTTAGCAGGTATGAGAGTTGGTTATGGTTTATCTAATAAAGAAACTATTGAGTATATGCATCGTATTAAACCTGTATTTTCTTTAACTCGTTTATCTTATGTTGCTGCATTAGCTACATTAGAAGATAGTGATTTTATAGATGAGTCTATTAGTATGGGTAAGAAAAGTAGGGATTTATTGTATGAGGGCGTTTCTAAAATTGATAAATTACATGTTTTAAAATCTCAATCTAATTTTATGGTTATTGATATACGTGAAACTGGTTTTACTGCTGCTGAATTAAGTTATGAACTTTTAAAGAAAGGAGTTATTGTTAGAGATTGTACTTCTTTTAAAGGTTTGGATGAGTACTGGATTAGAATTAGTATTGCTACAAATGAAGAGGATGAGCGTTTTCTTAAAATACTTGAAGATGTTGTAAGTTGAAGAGAAATGAATCGGATATTTATTTATGGGGGAGGGAATGTATTAAATGCCAATTTTATCTTTTGGAAGTCAGAATATTAACATTATAACCCATAAGAAGAATATTACGATACGTAAATTATGGAAAACTCCTTTATCTAAGGGTGATAGGCTTTATTGTTATTGGAATTTAGTTTCAAAAGAAAAAAAGAAGATTTTTGAAGCTATTGTTACTGATGTTGAATTGATTGAGTTTAAAGATTTGAAAAATAAGGATAATCTAGCTAAGCAAGAAGGTTATGATGATGCTCTTGAATTGGTAAAAGAGCTTAAAAAGACATATGCTGGTAAAATTGAGGATGATGAGGTTTTTCAGGTAATCCATTTTGAGAAATTAGATGTTGATGATTGGATTGGAGATAAGATTAATGAGAAAGTTATGATTACTCAAAGAGCAGATATTCTTTTTGATAGTGGTAAGTATGATAAGTCTGTTATGTGTTATACTGCTGCTTTAGGTTTTGATCCTAATGATGTTTATCTTTTAAATAAGAAAGGTGATAATCTTTCACGTTTGGGTAAGTTTCAAGAAGCTATTGAGTGTTATAATGATGCTTTGAAAATTGAACCTGATAATGAGTATATTTGGAATAATAAGGCAATTGCTTATTTAAATTGTGATTTGATTGATGAGGCTTTAAAAGCTAATGGTAAGGCTGTTGAGATTAATCCGAATAATACTACCATTTTGTATTGGCGTGGTTTTATTTTGCAGGTTATTGGTAGGTTAGAAGAGGCTTTAGATACTTATAATAACATTTTAGATATTGATGATAGTAATCCTCAGGTTTGGAATGCTCATGGTAATATATTGAATGATTTGAATCGTACTGAGGAAGCTTTGGATTCTTATGATAGAGCTATGGAATTGTGTTTAGATGATTCTGATATTGATGCTTCTGCTCAGAATAGGAAAGGTAATGCTTTGCTTGAGTTAGGTCGTTTTGATGAGGCTATTGAGTGTTATGATAAGGCTTTGGAGTTGGAACCTAAGAATGAGGTTTTTCTTTTGAATAAAGGTATTGTTTTGATGGAGTTGCGTGAGTTTCAGAAGGCTAGTGATATTTTTACAAAGGTTTTGGTTAAAAATCCAAATAATATTGATGCTCAGTTTTTAAAAGAAGAATGTTTAGAGAATCTTTAATTTTTAATTAATATAATGTATATCAATGAAATAAAAAACTAATTTTAATAAATAAATATGAAAAAATATTGAAAAGTTAAATCATGATTTTAATAAAAAGTAGAGTATTATATAATTTAATTGATTATAATTTTAATAATTAAGGTAGTTCAATAATAGTGGAAAAGTTAAATGATTGAAAAATTCATAAAAATTTTTCAACCAATGAAATACCCCATTTAGCCATTTCAGAGGATTTATCCTGAGAATCAGATTCAGCAAAACATCTAAATATAGGTTCAGTACCAGAAGGTCTAATAATAACCCAACCATCATCACGAAGTATTTTAACACCATCAGTAGTATCTAACTCATAATCAGTAGTTTCATTAATCTCACGAGAAATATTATCCATAACTTCAACCTTCTTATCATCAGGACAACTAATTTTCATCTTCTCAGAATAATAAACTGGTAATTCACTAACAAGTTCAGATAAAGACTTATTCTCTTTAGCCAAAATTTCCAATATCTTAGCAACAGTCAAAGCAGCATCCCGACCATAAATAAAATCAGGGAAAATTAAACCACCATTCTCTTCACCACCAAACAAACCATCTTCTTCTTTTAATTTACGAGCAACAAGCAAATCACCAACTGCTGTAGCGATAACTTCCCCACCACATTCTTCAGCAACATCATAAATAGAAGTTGAAGTAGCTACTGTAGTAACAATAGTCCCTCCACCATTTTCTTTTAACATTTGTTTTTCAACAAGTGCGAAAGTCTTATCCCCAAGAACAAAATTACCATTATCATCAATACAAATAGTCCTATCTGCATCACCATCATGAGCAAAACCAATATCTGCATCTAAAACTTTAACTGCATCAATTAAATCTGTCAGGTTCGGTTCAATAGGTTCAGGATTACGTCCCGGGAAAAATCCATCTCCTTGACTATTTAAAGTTACAACATCACAACCTAAACGTCTTAAAATATAAGGAGCAGTATAAGAACCTGCACCAGAACCACAGTCAACAACAACTTTAAAATTAGCATTTCTAATTAAATCAGCATCAACTCTTTTTAATGTTTCAGAAATATATTCCTCAATTATTGAATCATTAATTGAATATTCTCCTATTTCATCCCATTTTGCACGTTTTGGTTCTTCATCAAAAAATAGTTTTTCAACTTCCAATTCCATATCATCAGGAGTTCCTATACCAAACTCATCAACAAATTTAAGACCATTATATTTAGGAGGATTATGTGAAGCAGTAACTATAATACCTCCATCATAATAATTTCTAACAGCATATTGAATTGCAGGAGTAGGCAATATTCCCAAATCAACAACATTACATCCAGAGGATAATAAACCTGCACATATAGCATGTTTTAGCATAGGTGTTGTTGTACGTGTGTCCCCACCAATAGCCACAGTTCCTTGAACTAATGTACCATAACATGCTGCTAATCTTGATGCAAATTCTGGATCCATAACCTCATTTGCAACTCTTCTAACACCAAATGTTCCAAATAATCTTTTCTTTGTCATAATAAATTTTCCCTCAATTTTAGTTTTAATAAAAAAATTTTATTTTACTCTTTATACATTGATTCTAATCTTTCAATTGTGTCAATATCCATTATACCTTTATCTTCACGTATACGTTTAACTACTGGGAATCTTAATGAATATCCTGCCTCATATTCTGGGCTTTTAACTATTTCACTATATTTAATTTCAAGTATAATTTTAGGTTTTACTATTATTTTAGTACCTTTTTCTTCAATTTTATATTTTTCCATCATTTCAGTTAGTTTAGCTAAAGTTTCATCATCCAAACCAGTTGCAACATGTGCAAGAGTTTTTAACTCATCATTTTCATCTTTAATTGCAACTAGATATGATCCTATGAAATCTCCACGTTTACCTATACCATGAGTTCCACCAACTACAACAACATCTAAAGTTTCTGGTTCTGCTTTGAATTTTAGCATTTTTTTACCACGAATTCCTGGAATATAAGGTTCTTTAATATCTTTAATCATTATTCCTTCATGGCCTTCATTTAAAGAAGTTTCGAAAAGCTCAATTGCTTCATTGATATTTTCACTTGTTGCATAAATTTTATTACTAAGATTAACTTTTTCATCTATTTTTACAATATTTTCAAGGATTTCTCTTCTTTTTTTAATAGGTTCATCGATTAAGGATTCTTTATAATATAATAAGTCATATAGGTAAACTTTTAATGGAACTGAATCCATTGCTTCTTCAATATTATATTTTCTTCTAACACGTCTTAATATGTTTTGGAAGGATAATGGTTGTCCGTCACGTGTTGCTATTATTTCTCCTTCTGCTATGAAATCTTCATTAGGGAAAGCTTCATAAATTTCATCAACAACTTCTGGAACTGCTTTTGTGATGTTTTCTAAACGACGTGTGAATATTTTAATTTCATCTCCTTTTCTATGGACTTGCATACGTATTCCATCATATTTGGTTTCGCATATTGCTTCACCCATTTCGATTATGCTTTCTTCAATTCCTGGAGATAATTGTGCAAGCATGGGTTTAACTGGTTTGCCTGGAGTTAGTGATAATTTTTCTAATCCTTCTTTACCTTCTGTTTTTGCAACTTCTGCAACTAATCCTAAGTCATTTGTGAGCATGTGTGCTCTTTCTGTAACTTCTTTATCTACTTGGAATGCTTGAGATATTGCATCTCTGATTATTCCTTCTCCTACACCTATTCGAAGTTCTTCTGTAATTGTTCTAGTTATGTATTTGGCTTCTGTTCCTGATGCAGATGATAGTAATTCTAGTATTATTGATATTTTTTTACTTGTTGAGTTGTTTCCTGTGATAGTTGCTAATTTTCTTAAGTTATTAAATACGAATTTAATTGATAATGGTTGTGAGAAGAATGTTTGTTGTGTTTTTTTGGAGTATAATTTTTCAGATGCTGCTCCAATATCTCCTTGATCTCTTACTTGGTTTTCTACTTCATCAACGCTAACTCCAACAACTTTGCTTATAGCTCTCATTACTAATTTGTCACCAATTCCCATTTCTTCTTCACTATATGAGGGGAATACTTTTCCTAGTGCTAATAATGTTATCATTGATAAAGTATCAACATCCATATTTTTCATGTATTCAGCCAGTATACTTGTTTTTTCTAGTCTTTTTGTAGTACTGCTTAAATTTTCATAAACATCTACAAGTTCTTGGTATTTCATTTTAGCATCCTCTTAAAATAGAAAAAATTAGTATGTGAAGTGTTTTAGTTTAAAAATCGCCTTTTGCTATTTTTACTGAGCAGTATTCTCCACACATTGTGCACATTTCATTGTCGTCTAATTCGCATTTATTTCTGTATTTTCTTGGTTTTGATGTGTCAAATGCTAAGTCAAATTGTTTTTCCCAGTCGAATGTTTTTCTTGCATTTGCCATTTCCATTTCCTTATCCCATGCAGTATTTAGTCCATTAGCAACATCTGCTGCTTCTGCAGCAATTTTTGATGCTATGATTCCTTCTTTTACATCTTCTAAATCTGGCAGTCCTAGATGTTCTGCAGGGGTTACATAACATAAAAAGTCAGCACCTGATGATGCTGCTATTGCTCCTCCGATTGCTGAGGTTATATGATCGTATCCTGGTGCTAAATCTGTTACTATTGGGCCTAAAACATAAAATGGTGCACCGTGACATAATTTTTTCTCCATTTGCATGTTTGATTTGATTTGGTTTAATGGCATGTGTCCTGGTCCTTCGACCATTGATTGTACTGATGCATCTTGTGCTCTTTTTACTAATGTTCCTAGATTTACTAGTTCTTGTATTTGTGGTATGTCACTTGCATCAGATAGGCATCCTGGACGTAATCCATCACCTAAACTTAATGTAACATCATATTCTTTTGCTATTTCTAATAGATAATCATATTCTTTGTATAAAGGGTTTTCTTCTCCGTTGTGGAGTATCCATGATGCTAAGAATGTTCCTCCTCTACTTACAATCCCCATTGTACGGTTACTGTTTTTTAATTTTTCAACCAAGTCTTGAGTTATTCCACAATGCAATGTCATGAAGTCAACTCCTTCTTTTGCTTGGTTTTCTATAGATTTGAATATGTCTTCTGAATCCATATCTATAATTTCTTTACCTTTATTAAGAGTTATTACTCCTGCTTCATATATTGGTACTGTCCCTATTGGTAGATTTATTGCTTCCATTATATTTTTTCTGAATTCATTTAGGTCTGGACCAGTGCTTAAGTCCATTATAGTATCTGCTCCATATTCTTTGGATAATTTAGCTTTATTTACTTCCAGAGTTATATCTTCTATTTTACTACTGGATCCTATATTTGCATTTACTTTTGTTTTTAGTCCTTGACCTACACCACAGGGTTCTGTTTCTCTTATATTATTTTTTAATATAACTATTTTACCTTCAGCTATTCTGTTTAATAATGTGTTAATATTAATTTTTTCAATTTTACTTATTTTTTCCATTTCAGGAGTTATATTGCCTTTTTTAGCATCTTCTAATTGAGTCACGTGAAATCCCTCAATATTTTTTAAAATTATTAATATTTTTTTATTTTTATTCTAAAATTTTTTTTATAATATATTAATTTATATATTTTAAAATATTTTAAATTATTTTAATTTTTAAGAAAAATAGTTATTTTGAAAATAAGTGTGTTTGGTGAAGTGTGAGATTAGAATAATTTAGTTTTTTTGGGAAAATATTTTTTTAATTATTAAGTATTATTTTTTAAAAAAGAGAAAAGTTAAGGATTTATATAATGGATATTAGTTGTATTGAACCATATCGTCATTATATTTATCCTTTTCTGGTTTTATTTTGCGCATTGCTTCTTCGAAGTATTCCATTGAAACTTCTTCGTTGTCTAGGTTGTCTCTTAGTGAGAGCATTGCTGCTTCACGGCATACTGCTTCGATGTCTGCGCCAACGTATCCATCACAGTTTTTAGCTAGTTTTTTGATGTTTACATCATCTGCTAGTGGTATGTCTTTTGTGTGGACTTTGAATATTGCTAGTCTTCCTTCTTCGTCTGGTGTGCTTACTTCAATGTGTCTGTCGAATCTTCCAGGTCTCATTAGTCCTGGGTCTATCATGTCTGGTCTGTTTGTTGCTGCTATTACTGATACATCGTGTAGTTCTTCCATTCCATCCATTTCTGTTAGTAGTTGGTTTACTACTCTTTGGGTTACTCCGCTGTCGCCGAAAGCGTCGCCTCTTCTTGTTGCTATTGAGTCTATTTCATCGAAGAATATTACACTTGGTGATGCTTGTTTTGCTTTTTTGAATACTTCTCGTATTCCTTTTTCGGAGTCTCCTACCCATTTGGATAGTAGTTCTGGTCCTTTTACTGTTATGAAGTTTGCTTCGCTTTCGTTTGCTACTGCTTTTGCAAGGAGTGTTTTTCCAGTTCCTGGTGTTCCGAATAGTAGTGTTCCTTTTGGAGGTCTTATTCCGAATTTTTCGAATTTTTCTGGGTATTTTAGTGGCCATTCAACTGCTTCTTTTAGTTCTTGTTTGGCTTCTTCTAGTCCTCCTATGTCGTCCCAGCTTACGTCTGGTATTTGTACGATTACTTCTCTTAGTGCGGACGGTTGTATTTCTTTTAGTGCTTCTTTGAAGTCGTCTCTTGTTACTATTATTTTTTTGAGGGTTTCTTCTGATATTGGTTCTCCGTCTTTGATTTCTGGGATGATTTTTCTTACTACTCTCATTGCTGCTTCTTTTGCTAGTGATCCGAGGTCTGCTCCTACGAATCCGTGTGTTGATTCTGCGAATTCTGTTAGGTCTACGTCTTCGGAGAGTGGCATTGATCTTGTGTGTATTTCGAGTATTTCTTTTCTTTCGTCTGCATCTGGGATTCCGATTTCTATTTCTCTGTCGAGTCTTCCTGGTCTTCTTAGTGCTGGGTCTAGGGAGTCTGGTCTGTTTGTTGCTCCGATTACTACTACTTGTCCTCTGGATTTTAATCCATCCATGAGTGTTAGGAGTTGTGCTACTGTTCTTCTTTCTACTTCTCCTGCTGTTTCTTCTCTTTTTGGTGCGATTGCATCGAGTTCATCTATGAATATTATTGATGGTGCGTTTTCTTCTGCTTCTTCGAAGAATTCTCTTAGGTTTTCTTCTGATCCTCCTACGTATTTGCTCATGATTTCTGGACCGTTGATGGATATGAAGTGTGCATCGCTTTCGTTTGCTACTGCTTTTGCAAGGAGTGTTTTTCCGGTACCTGGTGGTCCGTACATTAGTACTCCTTTTGGAGGTGTGATTCCTAGTCTGTCAAATATTTCTGGTCTTTTGAGTGGTATTTCGACCATTTCTCTTACTTTTTTGACTTCTTCTTTTAGTCCTCCGATGTCTTCGTAGCTTACGTCTACGAGGTTTGATGCTCCGTTTATTTTTGAGATATCTACTGGTTTTTCTTGTACTTCTATTTTTGTGTTTGGTCCTATGAAGACTACTCCTGTTGGGTTTGTGTTTACTACTGCTAGTTTTAGTTGTCCCATTGCTGGTGCGTTTATCATTCCGTTGAAGAAGTCATCTCCGAATACGTTGCCGAATACTCCTCCTCCCATTATGTTTTGTCTTTGTTGACGGAACCCTGTTACTATTATATCTCCTTGTACCATTACTTTGTTGCTGAATGCGGCGTTTAGGTTTCCTGATATTCTCATGGATTGGTCTATTGGTGCTAGTTTTACTTTTTTAGCTTCTACTGCTTCTGCTTTTCTTACTGTTACTTCTTGTCCTATGGAGGTTCTTAGGTTTTTACGTGCTATTCCGTCGACTCTTATTGTGTTGGTGTTTATTTCGTTTTGTGATGTGAATACTAGTGCTGCAGTTGATTTTTCTCCTATGATTTCTATTATTTCTCCGTCGGTGACTCCTAGTTTTACCATTGTTTCTGGGTCTATTCTTGCTATTCCGTTACCGATGTCTCCTTGGGATATTGCTTCTGCAACTTTTAGTTTTAGTTCCTTTTTATTGTTTTCCATAAATATCACTCCTTTTTTTTGTCTTTTGTTTGTGTTTTTTGTGTTTGTTTATTTTTTTATGTTTTTAAGTTTTTTAATCACCTTTATTTTTTTTATTTATGGATTAATTATTGTTATAATTATGATTTTGAATTTTTTTTGGTTACAAATTTGGTTAAAAGATGTTTTTTTATTTATTTTTTTATTTTTTAAGTATTTTTATCTTTTAGTTAGTTTTTGTAACTATAATATTCTGTATAAGTTATAATATATAAATGTTTCGGTCAAAAGTGAAAAAAAACGAAAAAATAAACGAATAAAAACCAATTAAAAAGTAAAATAAACCCCACAAGAAATTAAAAAATAAAATAAAAATAATTAAATAATAAAAATAAGAAAAAAGAATAAAAATAAGATTTAAAATAAAAAATAAAAAGTAAAATAAAATTATATACAAAAAGTTATTAAAAGAATGAAAAATACAAACTATCTAATTAACCCACCAAAGCCCTTCAAAATACCAACAATATCATCAAAAACACTTTCAGATAATGCACTAACATCAAAAGTAAAACTAATAAAACCCTCCTTAATCTGAGGACCCTCATAAACATCCACAACATCAACAGTCACAACATCACTAACACCACTTAAAACATTTCGAATAACAGAACTATCAGAATTATTTGGGAAAATGCAACTAATAGAACGTTTAAAAATATGTTGATTCTCAACTCTCCAATTAAATAAAGCCTTATCTGATAAAACCTCAATATTAGCTATTTTTAACTTATGTGAACGTTTTTTAGTTTTTAAAATTAGAAATTCAGAACCTAAATCTTCCAATATACCCACATGAATCTTACCAGAATAAATATGTCTCAAACCAATTAACTTACCTAAAGACTTCTTAAGTAAATGACTCTCATGATTCAAAGAATTAACCGCCTTATCACTCCTACCTAAAGCAGACTGAATATCCCCCATATTCTTAGTCGCCATAACAGCAATATCAACAAAACGATCCTCATCACCATCAAAAATAACATCCCTCAACTCATCAACAGCCTCAGAAAAAGTATTTCTTACAAGATCCCCTTGATTATTCTCATGTTGTATTGAATATGTTAAATAAGGATTCTGCGAAACAATACGTGCAATAGTATCAAGCATTAAATTATAAATAGGACTCTCAAAATCTTGAGTATCTTTAATATTAACTTTTAATTTAGCAATAGTATATGCAGTAGAAATATATGAAAAATGTGTTAAAACCTGAACAACAGCCATCATACGATCATGTTCCTCAGGAACAGTCTCAATAATGCGCATTTTTTTACTATTCAAATATTCCTTAACTTTACCATACCAGTGCCCTTTAATACTTGGAGTTAAAACAATAACCTGTCCATTTAAATCTGTTGTTCTAGGACCAAAAACAGGGTGTGTTGGAATAAATTCAGCATAATCTGGAACAAATTCTTCCATAACCTTTGAAGGATTCTCTTTAACACTAGTAACATCAACCAATAATGATCCTTTAGAAAGATGTGGGGCTAATTCTTTTATAACATCTAAAGTACTGGCTATAGGAACAGAAATAACCACAACATCACTATTTTTAACTGTTTTAATATTATCTGAGGAGTAGTTAACACCCAAGTCATTACTAACTAACTCACCAACAACAGTATCTCTTCCAGTTATAGTAACATCAAAACCATCTTCTTTAAAAAACCAAGCTAATGTTTTACCTAATCCTCTTGTTCCACCAATTATACTAATTTTCAAAATATATCTCCAAATAATTAAATAATATAAATTAAATACTAAAAAATTAAAATTTAATGTATTACTAATAAATTAATATATTATACTATTAATTTTATAAAAGTTTTTTAAAAAAATATTTTATTTATATAAAAAAAGAGTATCAAAAAAGGGAAAAATGAAAATAACATACCAAGATAAAAAAGATGGGGTAATAGAACTCTTACCTGAAATATTAGACGACTTATGGCACTTATCCCACATAATTCAAGTTGGAGATACAATAACCTCAAAAACAACACGTAGAATACAAGATACAACTGGAGATAAAATAAGAAGTGATAGAGGGGTTAAAAAAACATTCACTTTAGATGTTAAAATAGAAACTATTAGTTTCCATATGTTTACAGGAAAACTTAGATTAACAGGTATTATTACAAAAGGTCCTGAAGACTTGATTCCTATAGGTTCACATCACACAATAGAAGCTAAACTTAATACACCCATCAAAATAACAAAAGATAATTGGGACAAATGGTCATTAAAACGAATAAACCAAGCTATTGAATCATCAAAAAAATTATCTGCAATAATAATATGTATTGAAGATAACACTGCTGATATTGGTCTTATAAGACAATATGGTGTTGAATATTATGGTCCAATACTTGGAAACATATCTGGAAAAAGAAATCTTGATAAAAACCGTGGAAAAACCGTTAGAGAGTTTTATAATACAATAATTGAAACTATTGAAAGGTTTAATAATATTTCAACATACATAATTGCAGGACCAGGTTTCTATAAAAATGATTTTTTAAAATTTTTACAAGAAAAACATAAGGATTTAAGTAAAAAAGCAATACTAGAAAACACTGGTACTGGTGGAAGAACAGGTATTCAAGAAATCCTTAAAAAAGGAGTTATTGAAAAATTAACAACTGAAAATCGTATAGGTTTTGAAATATCACAATTAAATAAAGCATTTGAAGAAATGAGTAAACAAAACCCTAAAGTAGTTTATGGTGTTGAAGAAGTTAAAAAAGCTGCTAATTTAGGTGCAGTTGATAAATTACTCATATTAGATACAATTATTCGTGAAAAAGATTTTGAATCAACTATGGACCTTGTTGAGAATATGTCTGGTAAAGTAACTGTTATAAGTAGTGAGCATGAAGGTGGAGAGCAATTAAAAGGTCTTGGTGGAGCTATTGCTTGGTTGAGATATTCTATTTAATTAAAATTTTATAAAATAAAATATTATATAGAAGTTTTTAATAAAATTATAGATTAATTATAAAAAAAACTATTCTAATTATATTTAATTTAAATATCAACTTAAGGTTTAATAAAAATGTTAATGATGTATGTTACTTTACTTGGACTATTTCTCATTACTCTTGTAGGAACCGGAGTTTTAAATATAATAATCCGATTTTTAGGAAGAAGAGGTTTGATGGGAAATCTATATCAGAATATTAGAGGTGGAACGCCACGTGCTGTTGGTTTAGTTCCATTTATTGTTCTAAGCTTATACCTTCCACAAGGTTACAATAGTCTAGTTTTGATAATAGGTATAACTGCATTTATTGATGACATACTGGGAAGAAGGAAAATATATCATTTAAACCTAGAATGGGGGCAATTATTTAGAGGAATAGGAATGTTACTAGTTATGATTATGGGTTTCCCACTTATGGGATTCGCATCAATATTAGTTGCATTACTCGTTCAACCAGTAAATATTTCAGATATGCAACCTGGAACTACATGTAGTATTGTTCTCATAATAAGTGTAATAGTTATGTTTTTAATGTTAATACTTAAAGTAGCGCCAGTAACATACTTACCTTCATTTTACACACCTTTATTAATTTTTGTTGTATGTTTAGGATATGCTCCTTTAGATTATTTAGGAAAAATAATGTTAGGAGAAGTTGGTAATCATTCCTTTGCAATTGCACTTGGAATATCCTTTTATATGTTAGGTGGATTCTGGGCAACTTTAATATTCTTTATAGTGCTTGTAATTTTAATAGCATTAATAAGAAGCCCATCATTATATGAATTCTTAACAACAAAATTAAGAATCTATAATCCAACCTTTGGAGACTTTGTTATGGATGTTTTAACTGGTGGAGGATTAGGTGATTTAATCAGAAGATTAATATTTAAAAATGAACAAGTTAAGGTTACTAATAATATTTTAATACTACTTGGATTTAGAAGATTACTTTACAATCCTTATGCACCTAACCATCAACAACACTTCTCAAATACTATTCCCGAAAACAAAAATGACCTTAGAAAATTCATTTAAAGTGATTTGAAATTTATGAAAGCATTATTAGTTATTACAGGTAGAGGTATTGGGGGAGATGCCGTAGTTGGATTGAATGTTATAAAAGCATTAGAAAGCAAAGGCATAGAATGTGAAATAGCATTAGATAAAAATGCACCCGGATTATTATATAAGAAAAAAGGTTATAGTTGGCATAAAGTATCAATACCTCAAGCTGGAGGACATGCTGCAAGTAAATTAAGTGCCTTGAAAGCAGGATTAAGAACTATAACTGCTTCCTTTAAAACTATGAATTTGATTAGAAAAGTTAAACCAGATATTGTAGTTGGAATTATTGGAGGAGGAGCAGTTATTGGAAGTTTAAGTTCTAAATTAGCTAGAACTAAATGTGTTAGTTTAATAAACACACCATTAGATACAAAAGTATGTTCTAAATTAAATGAGTGCATTATTTTACCTGAAAATAACTTGTTTAAAACTGAAAATTTAGATTCCAAATTTAATAAAACATTTTTCCCAATAAATCCAAATATAGATGCGGGAAACTATGAAAATGGGATAAAAGAAATAGAAAAACATATTTCATCTAAAAATGATGATAATATAGCTAAATTTGATAAAGATAAAAAAACAATATTATTTTCTTCAGGATCCTCATTATTTGAAGGAACTGTGAAAGCTTTAAAAAATTTTGTTGATGAATATGGTGGCCAATACAATATCTTACTTGTAGGAGATCCATTAAAAAAAGAATATCTAGAAATGGTTGATGAAACCAAAGTTATAAATTTAGGATATATTAATTGGATAAGTGACTGTTATGCAATCTCAGATTTAGCTGTTTTAACTGATGATGGTAATATGGTACAAGAATCTATTGTATGCAATTTACCCGTTATTACTTTGACTCGTGTTAAATATGGTAGATATCATAATATAGCAAGTATCTATGAAGGTATTGTTTTTGAATCAGAGATAGATACTGCTAATGACATTATTATCAATACTTTAAATAATATTGATTCTATTAAAACAAAAATGTCTCCTTATAAGAAGGGAATTTTAGAATCAAATGACAAAATATCTGAAATTATTATTAGAAATGTGAAAAATCCTTAATTTAGGAATTTTAGAATTTTGTAATATGTGTCTGTTGATGGGTGTAGTTCTAAGAATTTATCAAAGTCTTCTTTTGTAATTCCCATATTCATTAAAAATGCTATGTATGCTGTGTCCCCAACACCTGATGGTGATATTGCATAGGCATCTACGATTTCATCTTTTTTGTTGAATTTTATTTTTGTGATTCCTGTTTTGTCATTTAGTAGTTTCCAGAATACTTCTGGTCCTGCACCTCCCGGTTGTTTTAATTCTCTTGTTGCTTCTTCTTTTTTTGTATTTTTTATGAAACTTACATCCATGTCTAGTGTTAATGATTCTGGTATGTTGTTGTAGTTTATTTCACTGTGTGTTCCCATTATATTTCTTGATGCTATTATTCCTTCTCTTCTTGCAACAGGTGTTAGTTGTATTCCTCCTGTAACGTCTCCTGCAGCATATATGTTTGGGTTGCTTGTTTTCATTGTTTTATCTACTTTTATACTGTTGTCTGGGTTTAGTTCAACTATGTCTTTTACTAATTCTGAGTTAGGTATTCTTCCTGTTGCAACGAGTGTTGTTCCTTCGAATTCTCTTTCTTCTGTTATTGTTTTATTTTCTGTGATTTTTGTTACTGTTGTGTTTTCATGTATGTTGATTTTTTTTAGGAGGTGTTTTATTGTGAATTCTCTTAAATCTTCGTCTAGGTCTTTGAGTATTGTGTTTCTTGCTAGTATGTGTACTTCTGAACCGAATGATGAGAATATGTTTGCTAGTTCTATTGCAATCATTCCTCCACCGATTATGTTTAATTTTTCTGGTGTGTTTTTTAGGTTTAGTATGTCTTTGCTTGTTATTGCATTTTCTATACCTGGTATGTTTGGTAGGTATGGTCTTGATCCTGTTGCTATTAGTATTTTTTCTGGAGTGTATTTTTCGTTATTCACTTCTACTGTTATTTTGTTGTTTTCTTTTTGGATTTTTGCTTCTCCGTAGATTATTTTGTTTCCTAGGTTTTTGTTTTCTGCTTCTTCTATGTTTCTTAGTTTTTCTTGTGTTTCTTTGATTTTTTCTGTGATTTGTTGGTAATTTATTGTTATTTTTGATTTTATTAGGTTGAGGTTTTCAAATCTTTCTGCAGAATTTAATAGTTTTGCTATGTCGTTTAATGCACATATTACCATACATCCTTCGTTAAGGCATGTTCCTGCTATGTGTTTTTTCTCGATTAGTATTACTTCTTCATTGTTTCTTCCAAGTTCGGATGCTGCTAGTCTTCCTGCTGGTCCTGCTCCTATTATTACTGTTGTCATAGTTTTTTGTCCTTTAATTTTTTTGCATAATATTTTTATGGTTGTGTGTTGAAAAAAAATATTTATACTTAGAAATATTAATTAAATATATTATTATATTAATAGTAAATATTCATTAAAAATTTTGGGATGTGATTTTTTTATGTGTATTGCAGCACCTGCTAAGGTTGTTGAATTAGATAAAGTTGCTAAGTTAGCTAATGTTGAATTTGGTGGAGTTATCCAAAGAGCTAAAACTGATTTAATGCCGGATATTGAATTAGGTGATTATGTTTTAGTTCATGCAGGATATGCTATTGAAAAATTAACAGAAGAAGCGGCTAAAGAATCATTAGAAGCTTGGGATGAACTTTTAGAAGTTCTTGATGAAGAAGATAAAGAACTTGCTTAAATTTTATTTTATTTTTTTTATATAAAGAAAATCTATTTTTTTAACTTTTTTTTATTAATTATTATTTTTTAGTATATTGATACTCTTATTACACCAGAGATTTTTAAAAATTCGTTTATTAAGTCTCCAGGAACTAAATCTTCAGTTATAATTGTTAGTATTGGAGTGTCATTTAATTTTGTATCGCTTGCATATGCTTGGCGTATTCCTATGTTTTTTGAGGATATTAGTGCTGATGCAGATGCTAGTATTCCTTCGTTTTCTTCCCCTACTTCTATTTCTATGACTCCTAGTCCTAGGTTTTTTGCTATGTTTCTTAGTAGTGTTCCTGCAGGAGTTATGTTTTGGAATATTTCTTGTAGTTTTTTATCTTCGTTTATTGTTTTTATTGTTGATTTTATTACTCTTCTATCAACATCTGCGGCATTTGCTAGTGATGCATCACTTATTTTAAGGTTTCCGCAGTATATTTTTTGATTTTCATCTAATCTTAATCCTAATTCAATCATTTTTTGTGCTACTGCCATTCTTGCAGGATATTTTTTAAATTTTTGGTTTAATATTTCCCACATTATGCTGAGTCCTTAATTTTTGTTTAGTTGTTAATTAATTTAAGAAAAAGATTTTTTAAAAAAAGTTTTTGAATTTTAGTAGTAGGCTAGATGGGATTCGAACCCATGACCTCACGGTTATCAGCCGTGCGCGCTAACCAAGCTGTGCCACTAGCCTATTTTTTATAAAATTGTTTGATATGAAAAAAATTAAATTGTATATAAAATTTACAAGTATGAATATATTTTATTTTTATAATATATAAAACTTATGCAAATGTAGAAAAAAATAAAAAATATAAATATTTTAATATTTTTTTATGATGTGAACATTTCAGTTAATTGTTCTGCCATTACATGGCCTGTAACAGTAACTTCACATTTTTCAATTTCATCTACACTTTCAACACTTTGTTTTACTTGTGAAGCTATACGAGTTACACTCATACAACTAGGATTTGTAGGTTGTATTGTTACTTTTGCTGTTGAACCTTCAACACTAGCATCTAATAAGATGCCCATTTCTACAATACTTACACCCATGTGAGGATCATTTACATTTCCACATGCATCTCTAACTTTATTTACTAATTCCTCAGACATTATTTATCACTTCATATTTATTTTTTTATTAATTTTTAATTTATAACAAAAAGTTACTTTATTATTATATGCAATTAAAATTTTAAACTAATTGTTATATTTAAATATATCGATTGTTATTTTTTTCTATGTCTTATTTTAACAGCAACTCCACTATCTGATTTTTCCATTTCTTCACCAGTTAAAACGGCTTTACCTACTGCAACAACTTCATCATTATTAACAACAACTACTTCATCACTTGGCAGTATGTTATGATCCGCTTTAACAACACCTGGAGCAAATAGTGTGTTAGTTTTTAAATCAAAGTTTATTTCAACAATATTGATATTTTCTTTTTTTAATAGTTCTCCCCCAGGAAGATTTAATCTAAATAATCCATAGTCCATATTTAGGATTGCTATTTGTTCGTGATTATAATATATTTGTTTGTGGTATCTTCCTTTAGCTATTGTTTCATCATTAATTAATATGTTTCCTTTAGGCCCAAATTGGTATTTACTTATAGATCTTAGTTCATGCAGTACTCTGTCTTTACGACTGACTTTTTTGAATTTTTTAAGTTCCATACGTAAGTTATATATTGAATCATGAGATGTTGGTCTACCTTCTTTAGCCGTGTATGTGCAATCATCTAAATAGTTTCTACAAACCTCCTCATATCCCCCTGAAACATTAGCTATAGCTTCTTTGCCTTTTGTATATTCTTTAAGTAGTTCTCCTGATGCTTTTATTTCTTCTTCACTCCAGTCTCCAGATACTGCAACATCATATGATTGTATTGGGAATGTTTTTTCTAATTCTCTTGGACATATTCCAAAGGGTGATGTTACTATAAGTTCTTGGTATCCTCTTGTTGCTCTTCTGAATGCTTGGTGTGATTTGGAGTTAGAGTATGGTTTTTTCATGCTGCATGGTAGGACAACAACCACATCGCCTAGTGGTTTCATCATAGTCATGCGTTTTCTCCATCTTATAACTTCTGGTCTGTATAATGACTCGTCATTTGCGCAGATAACTTTCATTTTTTCAATCCTTTTGTTATGACTAATTTCTCATGATTTAAATATAATTTTTTTATACTGGGATGGTTTTCTCCAAGTTTTATTCGCCATTTGTTTGCTGTGAATTCTACATTTACTTCTTTGTATCCATTTGTAAGGTTGTCTGCATGTGATACTATTTGTTCTTCAATTGTTTTTGGAGTGTAGTCCTTTGTTGGTATTATTTTTATGTTTTTGGATTCTTCTAGTGTTATACCTGTTCCTATGTGTCTTTCTACGATGCTGATTATTTCTTGGGAGTAATTGTGTTTTTGGAGTATTAGTGTTCCGAGGTATGCATGGTCTATGTTGTTGCTTTGTGATCGTCCTATGTCATGTAGGAGTGCACCGTGTTGTATTAGTTTTTTATCTGATTCTGGGAAGTTTTCTGATATTTCTAATGCTTTTTTGCAAACTAATTTTGAGTGTTTGATAACCCAGTCTGGACAGTTTTCTTCTTTTAAAAGTTTTATATCGTTTTTAAAAGGCATTTTATGTGTTTTTTGTATAAAAAAATAGTGTAAAATAAAATTATAAAAATAATAATGTTAAGGTAATGCTTTTTTGTATTTTTTCTTGAATCTTGTGATTTCTTTTTTGATTTCTGTGATTTTCTTTTTATTATCTTGGAATACTAGTTCTTCCCCACAGTCTGGACATAGGAATCCATGTTCTGTTGCATTTTCAAAGTTGTATCTTTGGTGTTGGTTGTCGCATATAAAAAACATGTTGTTTTCTTCATTTTCTAATTGTCTTTCGAGGTTAGCTAGTTTTGCTGTTGCTTTTTTGCTGATTTGTTTGTTCACTTCGTCTTCATCGAATTTCCAAGCATATGTGAACCATTGTGTTTCTGGATCTTTGCTTCTTTTGTAGCTTGCTAATTGTGCATCGTATAGTTTGTATAAGACTCTTCTTACAACGTTTAGACGGATTTCTGTTTTTTCTGCTATTTTTTCGTCAGTGTCTACACCATCGATTAGAGCTTTAACAATAGGTATGTTGTCTTCATCCCCCATGACATTAATTAGTAAATCTTTAACTAGGGGATCTTTTAATATGGATTTTTTTGCCATTTTTAAATCTGTCCTTTATTTTTTTATATATGTTTTAAAGTTTGAAAATTTTAATAAAAAATTAATAGTTAATGAACAATGTTTTATAATATAAATAATATCTTATTGATTATTAATAAAATTTACTATTTTTTTCATTGCTATCAAGTTAAGGTTTTTTGTATTTTTTTCTTTTATTTTTCATTATTT
>CAYSIF010000014.1:0-33063 GCA_964431035.1 uncultured Methanobacteriaceae archaeon
ACAGGACCTCTTACTTCAGAACCTTTTAATATTCCTTCTGGAGTAATTATAACAGCAGCGTTATCTTCAAATTTAACACGAAGACCATCAGCACGACGATATTCTTTCTTTTGTCTTACTACAACAGCTTGAACAATTTCTCTTCTCATATCAGCAGTACCTTTTTTGACTGATGCGATAACTAAGTCTCCAACACCAGCACTTGCAAGTCTTCTACGAACACCTTTAAAACCTTTTACTGAAATGATTTCAATTTCACGAGCACCAGTGTTATCAACACATTGGAGTCTAGCACCAATAGGTAAAGCTTTTGTAACATTGGAAGTAGTAGCTTTCATGATTAGTTATCTCCTTTAACTTCTACAATAACAAAATGTTTTGTTTTACTTAATGGTCTGCATTCAGCAATTTTAACTGAGTCTCCAACTTTTAAACTAATGCAATCTGGTTTGTGTACATTAATTTTTGAGTTTCTTTTCTCATATCTTTCGTATTTTTTAATAAATTTATAGTAACTACGTTCAACAGTGACTGTTCGATCATTTTTCCAAGAAGTAACTGTTGCTTCTATAACTTGACCTCTTACAGGTAATTCCCCATGGAATGGGCAATTAGGATCGTCACATGTAGTTTCTGGTTCAGTAACATTAAGACCAACCATAATTAATCACCATTTTATTTTTTAAATTTTTTTGTATCTCTTCTTAATCCTATCTTCAGGACGGTTAACAAGGATTTTTCCATCGATTTCCACATGTTCTCCATTTGGAAGTGTGAAATGAAAAATTGAAACATTTTTCGGAATCAATTTCTCCTCGTCCTTTTCTGTTTCAAGTTTTAAAGTTTTTTTAGTTTCATCAATAACTTTTCCCTTAATCCCTATTAGTGAGGAGTTATTGCTTTTAAAAACTTTAACTTTTAGTCCTATTAATTCATGATAGAATATATTCTCCGAGTTTATCATAATTCCATTAAATTAATACAATTCACCAAATACAAAATTATTATAATTGTATAATAAACAAATCAAACTTATGATTTTTTTGTATATTTTAATAGACAAAAATTATATGAAGAAATTTTATCTCTTATTTTTGAGATTTCTTTTTACTCTCCTTGATTTCAATTGTTTCAGATGAAAAGCCCATGCTTGATAGAACATCTTTAACTTTCGCTTTATGGTCACCTTGAAGTTCTATTTGACCATTTTTAGCAGTTCCACCACATGCACATTTACCTTTTAAAGTTTTAGTGAGTTCTTTAATGTCAATGTCATGTTCGTCTATTCCTTCAACAATTGTCATAAGTTTACCGAATCTTCTTCTAACTGTATATACTTTAACAGTTTGAACTTCTCTTGCAATTTCCTCACAAACACAAAGTTCTTCAGGAAGACCACATACATCACAAATTTTCATTTAGTTCTCCTTCTGTTTTTGGTTCATAATTGTAAGAACACGAGCAATAGTTCGTTTAAGTTCTCTAATTTGACCAGGGTTATCAATAACTCCTGCAGCTGCTGCTTTGGAGATATTTTTGTTTAATTCAGCTTTGAGTTCTATTAGTTTTTCTTGGATTTCATCAATTTCCATTTCCCAAATTTCGTTGCTTCTTAAAATGGCCATTTTTTTAATCCTCCTCTTCAGCTTCATTAGATTCTTCATCTATTTCTTCTGATTCTTCTTCTGTTGCTTCGTCTTCTGGAATTTCTTCGATTTCATCATCGAGGTCATCGATTTCTTCGAGTTCTTCAAGTTCTTCTTCGAGTCCTTCAAGATCTTCTTCCTCTTCGACAGCTTCTTCAACAGTTTCTTCCTCTTCTATGACTTCTTCTACTTCTTCTACTTCTTCAACTTCTTCAACAGTTTCTTCTGTTGGAGCTGGAGCTAAGATTTCAACGGAGTCAGGTAAAACTGCTTCTGGAGGCATTATACGAACAACAATTCCTAGTACACCTGGTTTTAATGTAGCTGTAGCGTATCCTTCACGTACAAATCTGTCTGCAGGTTCTCCACATTTTTTAATGTAACCTTCAACAAATTTTGCAACAGCAGATCTGGAACCTCTTATTTTTCCAGAGATTGTGATTTCAACACCTTGTGCACCTGCACCCATTATTTTACGAATATTTGAGTAAGCTACTCTTCTAAAGTGCATACCTCTTTGAAGCATGTTAGATATTTTTGCAGCCATTATTCTTGGGTTTAATTCAGGGGATTCTACTTCTTTAACTTCAACTTGAGGATTATCTAGATTGAAACGATTTTTTAATGTGTTAGTGATGTTTCTAACTGTTTTTCCTCCTCTACCTATAACCATTCCTGGTCTTTCAGCATAGACTACAATCATTGTACCGAGAGGAGTGACTTGAACATCCATTCCACCGTAACCTGCTCTTTCAAGTTCAGTTTCTAAAAACTCATCAATTTTTGTTCTTTTGAGTCCTTCAGTTACAAAATCTTTTTCTATCATATAAATCTTAAGCCTCCACTAATACTACTTGAACATGAGTAGTAGGTGTATTAAATGGAGTAACTCTACCAAATGCTCTTGGAATAGCTCCCCGAATAACCATACCTCTGTGACTAGAAATATGTTCTATTATTAAATTTTCAGTATCCAAACCTTTGTATTCTGCATTACTTTCAGCATTTTCTAAAACTTTTAAAATTTCAGTTGCTGCTTTGACTGGGTATCTACCTGTTGGCCAGCCTTCTAATCCTTTTCTGTGACCAACTTTTTTGTTGTGTCTTTTGAAAGCAACTGGTTTTTTCATTTCGATAACATCTGCTAAGTATTCTTTAGCTTTGGATAGTTCCATACCTCTAACTGCACTACAAATTTCAACACAGTGTTTTGGTGAAATTTTAAGAGATCTAGCCATAGCACGTGCAACTTTGTTTTCGTTAACTTCTTTATTATCATATGCATATCTTTTTGCCATGTTATCTCTCCATTATTTAAGTGGTACGAACATACTACTTCTTGTAGCTCCCATACCAGGGTCACCGTGAGTAACTTTTTGTCTTGTAGGTGCGAATTCTCCGAAGTAGCAACCTATCATTTCAGGAGTGAAGGTTACTTCTGTGAATTCTTGTCCGTTGTATATACCGAAGGTTGTTCCAACCATTTCAGGTAATACAATCATGTCACGACAGTGTGTTTTGATGACTACTGGTTTACCACCTTTGTTTTCTTCTTTTGTAAGTTTTCGGAATTTATCTAAAACAATTTGTTGTCTTGGTAAAAATCCTCTTTTAAGAGATCTTCTTTGTCTTGCTGGTAGAATCTCTATTAGTTCATCTAAGGATAGGGCTTTTAATTCTTCTAAAGTTAATCCTCGATATTTAAATATTTTTCTTGCCAAGTCTGTACCTCCTATCTAATTAGTTTTAATTCTTTTTTTATCGTCTTCTACCTGTACGTTTAGCTGCAATAGAACCAACCTTTCTTCCTGGTGGTGCATGTCTGGATATTGTAGTAGGTACACCTGGGTGTTGTCTGTTACCTCCACCGTGAGGGTGATCTACAGCGTTCATTGCTACTCCTCTAACAGTCATCATTTTCTTACCTTTAGCATTTAGAGCATGCCAACGATTACCTGCTTTAAGGAATGGTTTTTCTTTTCTTCCTCCTCCTGCAACTACACCGATACTTGCACGGCAGTTTGGATTGAATGATTTTAATTCACCTGATGGTAATTCTACAACTGCTTGGTTTGCATCGTGTGTTATTAAAGAAGCGTATGTTCCAGAAGATCTTACGAAACGTCCACCGTCACCTGGGTTGTTTTCAATATCGTAGATTGGTGTTCCTTCAGGGATTTCTTTTAGTGGTAGTGTGTTACCGAAGCTTATTGGTGCTGAAATTCCGCATTCGATTTCGTCATCAATTTGAATGCTTTCTGGTGCTAAGATGTATTTTTTCTCACCATTTTCAAATTTAACTTCTGCGATAGGTGCGGTTCTTCCAGGGTCGTGTACTATGTCAGTTACTTTCCCTTTGATACTTCCTTCTTTTTCTAAGTTATCGTAAGCTCTGTATTGTATTTTATCTTTAAATCTGTGAGATGCAACACGGTGAGTAGGAGTTCCTCTTCCTCTACGTTGAATGATTAATCGTTTTCCCATAATCTATTCCTCCTTAGAATACTCCTATCTTAACGGCTATGTCTTCAGCATCATCTTCTTCTGATAATTTGATGTAAGCAACTTTGACTCCTTTTGGAGTTATGTGAGTGTTAACATTAATAACTTTAACATCGTATAATTGCTCAAAAGCCTGTTTAATAGATATTTTATTAGCTTTTCTACTAACAACAAAAGTTAACTCGTTGTTTTGATCAATAAGATTCATTGTTTTCTCAGTAACCTGAGGTTTAAGTATAATTGTGTAAGGATCCATTATTTATTCACCATCCCCAATAATTTTTATTGGAATAATCCTCCTAATTCTTCAACTGCGGATTTAGTGAAAACAGTAAATCTACCTGGGTGTGTACCTGGAGCTAATAGTTCTGCGTTGAGGTTTTTGACTTGTACTACATCAACACCTGCATGGTTACGTGCTCCTAATTTGATACCGTTATCTTCACTAACAACTATGAGAGGTCCTTTAGCTACACGGTATTTTCTACCTCTTGTTTTACCTCTTCCAGCTTTGATTTTTTTACTGTTTTTAGCTTTAACAATATCTTCGTATATTCCGAGTTTTTTGAATACTTCACGAGTTTCACTAGTTTTATTAATAGAAGATAAAACATCACTAACTATTAATGGTACTTGTTCAACATTGGAGATGCGGTGTCCGCGTCCTTCAACTAGTTCGCGGTTAGTTGTTGCTGCGACAGCAGAGCGGATTGCGAATCTTCTTTCTTTTATGTTGATTTTTTCGTAATGATTTTTTTCAGCACGTACTGGGTGAGCTCTACGACCACCTACAGCTAGTGGTATGAAAGCTGTTCTGGAACCGTTTTTGATACGTGGTACTTTAGCAACACCTCTTCCTGAACCCCAAGATTCAGCGGAAGTTCTTTTACCTGCCATAGGATCGTTACCCCAAGGTTGTACACGTGCGGTTTGTGCAGATATTACAGCTCTTCTAATAAGGTCTGGTCTGTATTCTTCTTCAAAAATAGTTGGAAGTTCGATTTCTCCATCTACTTCGCCTTCGAGATTGTAAGTATTAACCTTCATGAATCTTATGCTCCTTGTTTAGAACTAGTACTTATGTAGTTTATTTGAAGTGTGCTTTCATCTGTCTTTTTAGGGCGCATAGCTTTTCTTAGAATAACTAATCTTTTGGTTGGTCCTGGTACGGAACCTTTTACTAGAACGTAATCGTTTTTAACAAGTCCGTATTTTATGAATCCTCCGTCAGGATTTACTGCATCTGCTTCGCTTGCGTCTGCGATTTTTAGGATTTTCTTGTTAAATTCTGTTCTTTTGTGGTAACCCATTTGACCTGCTTGTGCAACTGTCCACATGGTTCTTCTAGGAGTCCATGGTCCAATAGAACCTACGTGTCTAGCTTTACTACTTCTTGCAGCTTTACCATATTGTATACGAATGTTCCATCTTTTAATAACACCTTGGAAACCTTTTCCTTTGGTGGTTGCGATAGAATCAACATATTGTCCTTCGTTAAATATGTCGCTTGCTTTAACTTCATTACCTAATAATTCTAATGCAGCATTTAATTTTTCTTCAGCAGAAGATCCACCTAAACCACATTCAAATATATCTGGTTTCTTTTTAGGAACACTTGTAACTTTAGGGTTAGTGTGTACTAAAACTCTTACTTCTTCTGTACGGTCTAAAGCTTCTTGTATTTTTGCAATAGCTTCGGATTGGTTGTACTCTTTTGGAAGACTTATCTTACGTGAGAGTTCCTCATCCAAATTATCTGCAATAACCTCAGTAATAGCTTTTAAACCACGAGTTGTTTTTTCATATGATCTTACTCCCATAACAACAACGGGAGGTACTTCTAAAACAGTCACTGGGGTGAAAACTTCCATATTATAAGATGGTGAGTTTTTATCAGTATCTACACACATAGCATGTGTCATACCTACTTTATACCCAGCAAGACCTAACAATTTTGGTTCGTCATGACTAGGCCAAGATTTGATTCTAGGAGTTTCTTTAGCAGCACGTTTACGTGGGCTAAATGCAACAGAACCTTTTCTTGGTTGATGATGTCTTACCATTTAATCTTTTCCTCCATTATTTATTATTGCTTTTATTTTAAAAAATCCCGATTAATTTATAAATATTAATAGACATTTTCATTGTACTTCTCAAGACTCCTAAAAGACTAAAAAGTCTGGAGATTATAATTTTTTTTATACGAAAAAACTATACTTTTATTAATAAAAATTCCCTGAAAAATAAATTTTTTTTACTTTATATAGTTTATAATTAGTTTATATTAGTTTGTGAAATTGGAATGAAATGAAAATTTATAAAAAAATATAAATTAAAGAGTATCCCTCTATAAAAAAAATAAGGATTCTTCAATTTGTATATAAAAAAATATTTTCAAAGAAAAATTTTATTTCAATATAGAAAAAAACAATTATAAAATCAACTAATTTATTGAAAAAAAGCTGATTATAAATATTAAAAAAATTGTATTTTTTCCTAATATAATTAAATTTTTTATATAGAAAAAAATTATTTCACAAGCACAAGATGTACTTGTAAACAGATTAATAAAAAACTATTAATCCATTAATAAATTAAAAATAGCTAGTGTAGCAGATACTGCTTCCTCTGTCCTTACAGTTTCAGTTCCTTGATTTGGAATTGTATTAAGTTTAATTAAATCCCAGTTAGAACTTTCAATATTTTCTTCTATTGAAGAATAAGGACCTCCAAAACAAATAGCAACATTATTCACATTTTTTATTTTTTCATCTAAATCATTAAAAATAGAGTCTATTGTATCAGCATATTTTGTTGTTAAAACAACAAGATCTGGATTAATTAGTTTTAAACTATTTTTAAGACTTTTATGAGTAGATAGTGTTTCATAACCCCAGTAAATGTCATCTGGTTCTTCAGGTGTGACGATTACTTCTTTAGCTATTTTAACTATCTTAAAGCTAAATATTTTTTTAACTGTTAATTGCTCTTTGCAGAAAGCTAACTTATCTAATCCAATATCAACAAAAGTACCTTTTTTATTACGTTTAACAGTAAAACCTTGCCTATAATCCCCAACATTTAAATCACCACTACTTGGATGATGCGGAGTTCTTAAAGGAGGTAAAATACCAACATATTTCAATTCAGGCTTTATAGCAAAAGCCTCTTTACGTAAATACTGAGGAGTGTTCATAAAAGATAAAATTTCAGATATAAAATCTCCATCATTCTCAGTACTTTCATGAGATAAGTCTTTATATATGATAACCTGATTAACTCGATATAAAGCCAAAGCTCTACCAATTAAACCAACTTTATTGGTTTTAAGTTTAACATCTTTGGTCTCAGATAAAAAAGTATCAGGAATTAAAATTGATAAATTTTGATTCTGCATTAATAACTATTTATCAAAATCCATATATAAATATTACTTAAACATAGCACAAGCTAAGAAATAAATTTTACATAAAAAAACTATAAAAAAGAATACTCAATATCCAATTATTAAATTATCTATATTTTTTATAGTCAACAAATTTTCATTCCAAACTAATACTCTATATAAATAATACAAATATATAGAATATGAATATATTACATCAACATTATATATAAACTTACCCTTTTAGGAAAACCTAAAAAAAATAATCAACTAAAAAAAAATTATAAATCCTTCATATCCTCATCAACATCCCCTAAACTAAATGCCTTTTTATGGAAACTATAATGCTTCAAACCTTTAGGAACCTCATAATGATACTCCGCACTAGTATCTGACTCAAACAAATCATCACTATAACAATCATCCCTAACAAAAAAAGCATTAATACCATTAAAATCACAACCAACCAAAGTATAACCCATAACCTTATTCAAATCATGAAGCGCCTGCAAACTAGCACCCATATTAATATCATGATTCCAAACACCCTCATCCCTCTTCTTAATCCAAACAATAGGAGGGAAATAAGCAGCATTATACTCCATAACCAACACCCTAGGCCTATAATTAACAATAGCCTTCCTAACCCAATAATCAGTAGAATCAATATCAATAGACAATAAATCCAATTCCTCAGGAACATCAAACTCAGAAAAAATACCCTCAATATTAGACGGAGTTACAAAAGCATTCTTAACCCTTAACTGCCCATTACTAATAGGCTCAACAAAATTATCCCTAATCCCAGAATAAAAATCCTTATCTGCCTCAATCCACAAACCTTCCCACTCCTGCAAAAGCAAAGCAGTAGTATTACACTCTATCCCAGTTTCCACACCAAACTCAACAAAAAACTTATTCGTTGTACCAATCCTATTAAAAATCTCATGAATAATCCCATCCTCACCATTCTGTGAAAAAACAGACTTCTCATAATGAGTAATACGTTTAGTACCTTTATACTTAGGATTTTCATACAACCATTCATTTAAAAAAACCCAATCAAAACGTTGATTGAACAAAATAGAATTTAACATGCGTTTTTTATCATCAAACATAATTTAAACAATCCCTGTGCTATTTGCAATTTAAAATTAATTAATAAATTATAAAATCAATTTAAAAACAGTATATTAAAAATTTTATGTTACTTAATATTTATTAGTATTGATTAAATTTAAATAAAAGAATAATAAAGCAACACCTATAATTCATAAATCAATATTATTTAATCTCAATATAACAATTCTAACTTTTCATTGCAAATATTATAAATATATTAAAAAAAATAAATATAGGAGTAGAATAAATAAAAATGAAAAAAATACTTATTAAGAAGTGATTTGATTAAGATGATTAATATAGTGTATTGTAGCAATAATAATTATGCACCATATGTTGGAGTATCAATGATTTCATTTTTAGAAAATAATCATACCGAATTTAATAAAATAAATATCCACATTATTGATTCTGAAATATCTGAAGATTATAAAAATAAATTAAAAAAAATAGTAGAACCTTATAAAAATTCAAACATTGAATTTCATAAATTTAATATAAATGATTATGGTTGCACTCCTAAAAAATGTAATTTTCCAGATATAACATTTGCAAGTTTGTTTTTACATACATTATTAGATGAAAATATTGATAAAGTTTTATATTTAGATGCTGATTCAATAATAACTGGATCATTTAAAAATTTGATTGAAAATACAGAATTCAGTAACGATAAATTGATTGCAGCTGCATTAGATGTTCCACTAAAGTGTGAAAGAAATAAATTAAAACTTAAACATCCAGATTACTTCAATACGGGGTTGTTATTATTAGATTTAAATAGAATACGTTATTTAAACATAGATGAAGAAATAATAAACACTGTTAACAATACTTATTTAAGATTTGCGGATCAGGACGCATATAATATAATATATAATGGAAAGATATTAAAAATATCTCCAAAATATAATCTTTTTGGATATTTTCATGAATTTGATTATAAAAATGTGATGAAATGTTTTTCACTAGAACATGATGAGTATTATACCGAAGAAGAAATAATAGAAGCAAAAGAAAATCCTATTTTTAATCATTTTATTAATCTTTTCCATGTGAATCCATGGGATGACTCCACAAATCCTCTTTTTGAATTATATGAACACTATGGGAATAAAACACCATTTGAAAAAGAATCATTATACCATTCTAAACCAAAACCTTTAATTAAAAGAATACTTTTTAAATTAAGATTTATTTTACCTGATTCAATATTCTCAAAAATATCTTCATATTATATTAAACACTTTGTAGATAACTGTAGCGAATAATAATTAAATAATTTTTTCGAAATATTCTATTGTTTTATCTAAACCCTCATCTAAAGAAATTTTTGGAGACCAATCCAATTCTTTTTTCGCTAAACTTATATCTGGTTTACGTCTTGTAGGGTCATCACTAGGCAATGGACAATATTCTAAATCACTACCATTATTTATTTTATCCATAACTAGATTTGCTAGTTCAATTATTGTAAATTCTCCAGGATTACCAATATTTAAAGGTCCTGTGAATTCTTTATTAGTATTCATTGTTTTGATTAATGCATCCACAGTGTCATCAACATAACAAAAACTTCTTGTTTGGAGTCCATCCCCATATATTTTTATGTTTTCTCCTTTTAATGCTTGTATTATGAAATTTGATACTACTCTACCATCTAATGGATCCATATTTGGACCATATGTATTAAATAATCTTGTTACTTTTATTTCAACATCATATTGTCTATTATAATCAAAACATAATGTTTCTGAGCATCTTTTTCCTTCATCATAACATGCTCTTATACCATCAGGATTAACATTTCCTCTATATGATTCTTTTTGAGGATGTTCGAGTGGTTCTCCATATACTTCACTTGTACTTGTTTGTAAAATTTTTGCATCGTGTTCTTTTGCCAAATCCAACATATTAATCATACCAAAAACATTTGTTTTTAAAGTATCTATAGGATCTTTTTGATAATGTGGAGGGCTTGCAGGTGATGCTAAATTATAAATTTCATCAATATTTTCATTTATTTTTAGAGAATTTTGAATGTTATGTGTTATTAACTCAAAATCTCCATTTAAATTTTGAATATTTTCTTTACGACCTGTTTGAAAATTATCCACACATAATACTCTATTATTTTTTAAGAGTTTTTCACATAAATTACTTCCAACAAATCCAGCACCCCCAGTCACTAATATTGTTTTCATTGCTCTTTTACTCCAATTTGATAATATTTGAATCCAAAATCATTTATATAATTAGGATTGTATTGATTTCTTCCATCAAAAATTAATTTATTTTTCATTATTTTGCCCATATAACTAAAGTCCGGATTACGGAATTCTTTCCATTCAGTAATAAGTATCATAGCATCAACATTTTCTATTGCTGCATACTTGTCATTTGCATATTCAATATTTTTATTACCTTTTAAATAGATATTCTTTGATTCATTGATTGCTTTTGGGTCGTATGCTTGTATTTTTGCATTTCTTTTTGTTAATTCTTTAATTACTGTAATGCTTGTTGCTTCCCTCATATCGTCAGTATCTGGTTTAAATGATAATCCCCAAACTCCAAAAACTTTATCGCTCAAATCCTCTCCAAAATGATTTATAATTTTATTTACTAAAACCATTTTTTGGTCTTTATTTACTTCCTCTACTGCTTTAAGTATCCTAGCATTATAATCATTTTCCTCACCGGTATGAATTAATGCACTTACATCTTTTGGAAAACATGACCCTCCATAACCACATCCTGCATAAATAAAACTATAGCCTATACGTGAGTCACTGCCAATTCCTTTACGAACATTATTAATATTTGCTCCTGTTTTTTCACAAATATTACTTATTTCATTCATAAAAGAAATTTTAGTTGCAAGCATACTATTTGCAGCATATTTAGTCATTTCTGCAGATAATAAGTCCATTTCAATAAAATTATCAGTATTAAGTACAAAATGCCGATATAATTCTTTCATCACATTGAAACCCTTTGGACTATCACATCCTATAATAATACGATCAGGACGCATACAATCTGAAACAGCAGTTCCTTCTTTTAAAAATTCAGGATTAGAAACAATGTTAAATTCGAAATTAACTTCTCGTTTATTTAATTCATTTTGAATAATATCTTTTATTTTATAACCAGTACCTACTGGAACAGTTGATTTTGTAACTACAGTACAGTCATGACACATATACTCCCCAATTTCTCTTGCAACATCAAAGACATAATTAAGATTTGCACTACCATCATCATTCATAGGTGTGCCCACGGCAATAAAAAAGACATTGGAATTAGATAATGCTTCTTCAATATTTGTTGTGAAAATTAAATCATTAGCTTCTTGATTCTTCAAAACTAATTCTTTTAATTGAGGTTCATATATTGGAATAATACCTTTCTTCAAATTTTCTATTTTTTCTTCGATTACATCAACGCAATAAACTTTATTGCCCATTTCAGAAAAACAAGTCCCAGTAACTAAACCCACATAACCTGTTCCTATTACTGTTAATTTCAATTAAAAAAACCTCCATTATTTAAATGCAAAAAGGCTATAAATTATTAATAATAATCTATAATAGTTCTTATAATATAAATTTAATTAATTTAATCCTATTAACAAAAAAACATTATAAATTTTTTACTAAAATAACATCAAATATTTATTTATCTAATTAAACTATATAATAAACTATTATATCCCCATAACATTTTCTATTACCTTAAAATTTCTTTTAAGATAAAATTTATATAATATTTTTGAATTTAAAACACGAAATACTAATTTAGAAAAATAATAAAATAAAGTCTTATGATTATTTAAAATCAACCTATTAGCAATTTTCCCCCATAATGTTAATGGATTTAAATCAAATTTCGTTTCTAATTCTAAATTTCTTAAATTATCAAAAGTTGTTACAAAATTCTCATCCTTCTTATTTGAACCAACAAACTTAAGATACTGTGCTAAATAAATATCTAAATCTCCAGATAGAAATTTACTAGAAATATCATAATCTATATTCTCAAACAAATCAAATTCAGATTTAAAACCCTCAAATGTCATTTTAATATTTCTATAAGATAACGTATGTGTCATAGATTGGTACTCATCATCATTTAAATAAAAATTAAAAATACCAAAATAATTATTTAGAGAAATAACCTTTGGAGAATTTAATGAAATATTAGCTATAAAATGCACATCCTCAAATATTTGGTATTCGGGAAATCTAATGTTATGTTCGTTTAAAAATTTCACCGAATATATTTTATCCCAAACAGCTTTAGAAAAAAAATTACGGTTAAATAAAGGATCAAATTCTGTTTTTTCTTCTTGAAATTTAATAGGTGCATATACTGTATCTCCCACTTTCATTGCAACATTACAACAAACAATATCTGCATTCGTTGCAGTTATTTCATCATAAAGTTTTTCGACACAATTCAAATCATACTCATCATCAGCATCTAAAAACATAATATAATCAGAAGTAGCTGCATCCATACCTAAATTTCTAGGTTTTCCAGGACTTCCAGAATTTTCATCAAGTATTACAGATTTTACATTATCATATTTATTTACATAATCATTAATTATATCCTGAGTCTTATCCTGCGAACAATCATCTACAAGCACTAATTCAATATTATTGAAACCAAATGTTTGTTGTAAAATAGAAGAAATTGATTTTTCAAGGAATTTTTCTGAATTATATGCTGTGATAATAACAGTTACTTTTTTTTCCATATTTTTGTTATCTCCTTTATACCAAAAAATACTAACCATAAATTTTAAAGGATAAAATGATTTTTTGAAAATTTATAATTATATATTATTTTTGATGTTTATTATAAATTCCTTTAAGTTTAATAAGAATAATATTAATTGGATAGTTCTTTTTTTACTAATTTTAATGCTTCATCTATTACTTGCCACATGTCATAATATTTATAATTTCCTAAACGTCCACCAAATATTATATTATTCTCTTTTGATGCTAATTTAACATATTTTTCATATAATTGATTATTACTTTCATTATTTACTGGATAGTATGGTTCTAAACCTTTGTACCATAATTTTGGATATTCTTTAGTGATTATTGTCTTGTTTGAGTCGGTTCCTTCAAAATGTTTATGTTCAATTATTCGGGTGAAAGGTATTTCTGCTTCAGTATAGTTTACTACTGCATTCCCCTGGTAATTATCTGTATCTAATGTTTCGGATTCAAATTTTAAACTACGGTATTCTAATTCACCATAGCAATATTCATAATATTCATCAATCATTCCCGTAAAGAGTATTTTATCTGCAATATTTAACCATTTTTCTTTATTATCGAAAAAATTAGTGTTTAATTTAACCGGAATTCCTTCCAATAGTTTTTCTATTATTTGTGTATATCCCCCATTTGGTATTCCTTGGTAATTATCATTGAAGTAATTATTGTCAAATGTAAATCTTACGGGTAGTCTTTTAATTATGAATGCTGGTAATTCTGTACACTTTTTACCCCATTGTTTTTCAGTGTATCCTTTTATTAATTTTTCATAAATGTCTTTACCTACAAGATTTATAGCTTGTTCTTCTAAGTTTTTTGGATTATCTATGTGGAATTCTTTTTTTTGATTTTCAATTATTTTTTTAGCTTCTTCTGGTGTTTTAACTCCCCACATTTGATAAAATGTATTCATATTAAATGGAAGGTTATATAATTCTCCTTTATAATTAGCAACTGGAGAGTTTGTGAAACGATTGAAGTCTGCAAACTGTTGAATGTAATCCCAAATTTCTTTTTTATCTGTGTGAAAAATGTGTGCCCCATATTTATGGACATTGATATCTTCAATTTTTTCTGTGAATATATTTCCTCCAATATGGTTGCGTTTTTCTATTATTAAACATCTCTTTCCTTTTTTATTCATTTCATATGCGAAAATTGAACCAAATAAACCAGCACCAACGATTAAATAATCATATTTCATAAAAAAATAAACCTCAAGTTATATTTAAATTAAATTATAAACTGTATTGAATATTGTATTGAATAATATATGTGTAAAATTTTATTATTTATATATGTATAATTAATTTTATAACTTTTTATTTAATATTATACAAAAGCGATATCTTTACTTATTAATTAATAATATCCTTTATTCTTAGTTATAAATTTAGTAGAATACTATTTTATGATGTTGAATTTGCACCTATATTATTGCAAAAACATATTACCCCAAAATTAAAGTATGAGATAAAGACTTTTATTTTCTTTTTAAACACAATTTAAAGTTATTATTTAATAATTCTAAAATACCTTATTATACCTACACTAATTTAGAATATACACCATTATTGTTTCGCTTTTTCAATCTTTTCACCACTACCACCATTACAATAACTACATTCTTTAAAATAAGTAGTTTTATAAAATTTTTTCAAATTATCCTTTACATTATCTTTATCTCTTAAATCAACATAAAAACTAATATTATTCTTATCAATAAGATTTAAGTTATCTGCATGAGCAATTCTAGGACATATATATATCTATTTAATAGCGAATTACAGGCTGAGAAACCGCAATTCTCAAAAATTTCCATATTTTCTTTTTTATTTCTTTTTTTAGGTTCAAATATCCCCATATCTGTCCATTCCCCATCAAGAGGCTCAATACGATAATTTATTTTATTTTCATCAAATATTTTTAATATTTTATTAGTTTTATTTGGATTAATTGAATACCCTGAAAATACAACTAGCACCTTGTTACTTTTCAATGCCCGAATATTTTCTTTATTCGGAGTTGTTACACCATTAGTTGTAATTTGAACAGTATCTATATTCTTTATTTTATCAATTTCATCGATTAAAATGTGTAATTCCTTATATAAAAATGGTTCGCCCCCGATAAGCTTTAAAACACATATCCTATCAGAGTTTTCAGCCAAAATATTAATATCATCTAATAATTCTTCGCACACTATATTTTGAGAATGTTTGTGATTGTCAACACCATATAAATTGATTAAATGAAGACAATCCTCACATTTCAAATTACAATTTGTAGTAATAACTAACTCAATATACGGAATTATAAATTTTGATGTTAATTTGTTATATATAATCCAAAGTAATGAATAGAAAGCTACAAAAGGACGAATGAAATTATAATATCTACGGTTAAATTTTTTAAATTTTGACATTTTACTTTCGCCAATACTGAGAAAATAGCCTTTGTATCTAGCAGATTTATAAAATTTAAACATTTTTTTATCACCTTCTAAAGTTAATTAATAAAAAGTATTTTTATTGTACTTTAATTATATTGTATGAAAAAAATATAAATTTAATATAATTAATTTTATTCAAACAAAATTTTTTAAAATTATCAAATTAGTTATGTGACTGAAATTACTCCTCCACATCTGTAAAAATGATTCAAAAACATAAAATTAAATAATAACTCATAAAAATGTATTTTAAAAGTAAATAATACAAATATTAAAAGCCATATTACAATTTATCTTTAAGAGGATAATATATATTTTTAAAGAAGAATCTTACAAATCCTATTTTTGAAAAGAACATACGGATTTTAAGATTGAAATCTTCTGTAACTTTTAAGTGAACCCATTTGTATTTTAGATTATTATGATGAATATATACATTAAATAAGAATTCGCCCATAACTCCCACAATACGCGGGTTTGAAAAGCTTGATGCGTTGATTAATTCTTCAAGTATTGGGAGAACCCATTCCATATATCCATTGATAATTTTTTTATCCCCTACAAACATATTGAAAAATGACAAGGGATAATCTGCATTAATAACCTCATTATATGCATCAACATAATCCGGATATAATTTTTTTAATATGTTAAATGTATCATCTACCTCTTCTCTTCCATATAAATCATAATTTGTTCCTCTTAGAGGTTCTGTTCCGTGATGTATTAAAAGGTCGTTGTCTTTTAAATTTTCTAATATGAATTTTTCATCTAGTATTTTTCCAAAGTATTTTCTGTTAACAAAGTATCTTCTGTAGTGATCTAGACCAATGATGTCTGCTTTTGAGTTTTTGCACATCCAATATATTCCACTCATCTCAGATATGTAGGGGTTTAGATGAGCTATGTTATTTCCTTTATTTTCACAATAATATTCTTCTGATTCTTTTTCACAACTATTACCTAGAAATATTGGTTTGTATATTTTATTTTCTTTTATTATTTTTTTAATTTTTGGTAGTTGTTTTAAATTGTGAAAACAAACAAAAAACTCAATAGTTGTATTTTCTTTTATATCCATATTTTTTCACCAAAAAATGGTATTTTTAACTTATTTAATAAAAAAATTATCTTTTCATATCTTTGTTAAGTTTACCTACATAAAATTTTTTGTATATTTGTCTTGTAATCCATCGTTTAGCTATGAACATATGTATGTTTAGTTTTTTGCCTAGTACTTTTAATTCACATTCTTTTACTTTTAGGTTTTCTCTGTCTATCCATACATCAAATAGTCTTTCTGTTAAGAATCCGTAGATTCTTTTTTGATAGTCATCATATCCTGCCATATCAACTTTTTTTTCTACTTCTTCAAGTATTGGGAATACCCATTGACAATATTTTGATATAATTTCTTTAGGTGCGATGAACATATTGTAGTAATATAAAGAGTTGCCATTCATTATTTTATCAAAACTTTCTATGTATTCTGGACATTGGTTTGATATTGCTTCTTTACATAAATCTAAGTCTTTTGCATAGTTCCAATGTGCATAATCTTCATATACATTGTTAAATAGCGAAGTTGTTCTTTTTGGGAGTATTATATCATAGCTTTTGAATATTTCATCTAAGTCTTCTTTTTCTAGTCTTTTCCCATATTTTCTTTTTGCAAAGTATCTTCTATAGTGCACTAGTCCAATTATATCTGCTTTTGAGTTTTTCCACATCCAGTATAATCCTGTTAATTCGCAGTATGTGTTGTTTTTTTGAGATATGTTTTCTCCCGTATCGTCACTTGTATATCCTTGGTTGTCTCCTCCGTTAGATCCTACTAGTAGTGGAGTGTATATTTCGTTTTTTTCTATTTTTTTTATATCTTCTAAACTGTGAGATATTACATAGATTTGTGTATTTGTCATTAATGCACCCTATTGTTATATTTTTGTTTTTTATCTTGTGTAGTAATCTTTTATTCTTGTTGTGTCGTCAGGGTGTGGTGTTGATACTTCATGCAGTACTGTGTTTTCTGTTGCTACGATTGTGTGTGGTACATTTGGTTTTATTCTTATTGTGTCATTTTTATTGAAGTATTCTTTGTGGTCTTCGAATTCTATGTATCCTGTACCAGATATTATATACATTGTTTCGTCTTTTTGTTTGTGGTAATGGTAACTTGTTTGATAACCTTCTTTTATGTATAATTCTTTTGTGAGGTATTTTTCTGTTGAGATTAATATTTTTTCGTATCCCCACGGTTTGTCTGTTCTGTATTCATATTCTTTTTTTACAGTTTCTAGTTCTTTGGATGTGTCTATTGCCATCCAAAATAGCCCATCTTCTTTGTAGTATCCTAATTGGTTGTTTTTTGCGACTTGTGGGAAGAGTGTTTTTTCTATGTCTCCTGTTTTGAATTCTCCAAAGTCCAATAGACCTTTAGTAAAATATATTCCCCCATTTATGTATTCATTCAATAGTGGTTTTTCTTTAAATGATACAAGTTTATCTCCTCTTATTTCGACTATTCCATATGGAGATCTCATTTGTGTTATGAACATTGTTATATCATAGTCAGAGTTTTCCCCTATTTCTATTAGTCTTTTTATATTTAAGTCAGAAACTATGTCTCCGTTTCGTATTACACATTGTTTTTCTTCAGATATTGCTTCCATTCCTAGTCTTATTGCATTTAATGTTCCCAATGGTTCGTCTTCTATCACATAGTGTATTTTGACACCCATGTATTCATTGTGATATCTTTCTTCTATTCTTTCATGCAAAAAGCCACATAATAGGTAAACTTCATTAATCCCTGCATTTTTAAATTCAAATATTTGTTTATCCAATATTGTATAGTCATCTTTTATTTCAACTAGAGGTTTTGGTATTTTTTCTGTGACTGGTCTTAGTCTTTTTCCAAATCCTCCACATAGTATCATTCCCACGGTTTCCATTTAATATTCAACCTTTTTTTGTTTTATTGTAATGAAATTATTTAATAAAATATTTTATGTTTTTATTATTTGATTAATATAATATTATTTTTATATGCTTTCATAAACTTTATGATATTTTGAAGCTATTTTATCAATTGAATGTTCTTTGTAAAATTTAAGATTTTCTTTAGTATCGCATTTATATGTTCTATTTGCTAAAATTTCAGGTAATTCGTTTATGGATGTTGCATATGTATGTTTTGCTAAGTTTGATGGTATTATAGCATCATTTAAAGTTATTACTGGTTTTCCTGCACCCATAGCTTCGACCATTGGCATGCCGTATCCTTCCAATGAGGTCGGGAATACGAATACATCTAATGAATTATAGAAATCATTGATTTTTTCATCAGGGACAAAACCTAAGAATTTTATTCTATCATCTTTAGATGCCATTTTTTTAAATTCTTCCATGTTTGGGCCTGTACCTGCAAGTAATAATTGTGAGTTTTCAATATTTGCTTCCATGAATGCTTTTATTAATAAATGAACTCTTTTTCTATATCCTAGACTGGATAATGTTCCAATAGTGAATATATCATGTTTTTCATTTTTTGGATAAAAATTATCTGCAATTGGTGGAGGAATGACTTCAATAATATTTTCATCAACCCCATATTTTTCAGCTAATGTTTTTGCAAGGTCTGGATTTAGAACTGTTATTCTTTCAGATTGTATTGTGTGTTCAATTCCTTTTTCATATATTTTTGCCAATAGTTTATTTCTAAATGATAAGTTTCTCTCTTTTAAAGCTATGAAATCCATTAAAGATGTTACAGTTTTCTTTTTATCCGTATTAAATGACTCCAATGGAGTTAATGCATGGAATACATCCGAATTTTTATATTTATCAGAGTTTATTTTTTTTGATCCTTGAATTATAAAATATAAATATTCGAATTGAGATAATGGAAAATTAATATCTTCTACAGATAATAATTTTAGATTTAAAGTGTCTATTGAGTTTAATCCTTCGACTAATGATCTTGATAGGCTTCCTATTCCTGTTCCTTCTGTTGTGAAGAATTTTGAGATTAGTGTAACATCCATTATATTTGTATCTCCAATTTTTATTCTACGGTTACTGCTTTTGCTAGGTTTCTTGGTTTGTCTGGGTCTAGTCCTTTTTCAAGTGCTACATAGTATGATAGTAGTTGTAGTGGCACTATGTATACTAGTGGTGCTATTAGGTCATCTATTTCTGGGTTTACAAGGTATACATCGTTTGCTTCGTTTATTAGTTTTTGGTCGTTTTTTGCCCCTATTGCTATTACATCTGCTCCTCTTGCTTTTACTTCTTTTAGATTGCTCATTGTTTTTTCTGCATCTTCTCCTGGTGGCAGTACTACTACTAGCGGTACTTCTTCTTTGATTAGTGCTAGTGGGCCGTGTTTTAGTTCTCCTCCAGCATATCCTTCTCCGTGTATGTAGGTTATTTCTTTTAGTTTTAGTGCTCCTTCGAGTGCTGTTGGGTATGCATGCCCTCTGCCTATGAAGAAGAAGTCGTTGGCATATTTGTATTTTGTTGCCATTTTTTCCAGTATTTCTGCATCTTCGATTACTTCTTTAACATAATCTGGTACTTTTTTTAGTTTTTCTAATAGTTCTTTGTTATTTGATAGTAGTGCTGCTAATATGTATATGCTGGTTAGTTGGCTTACGTAGGTTTTTGTTGCTGCCACTCCTATTTCTGGTCCTGCTTGTGTTTGTATGACATATTGTGCTTTTCTTGTCATTGAGCTTCCGACCATATTGACTATTGCTAGTGTTTTTGATGTTTCATTTGCAATGTCTAGTGCTTTTAAGGTGTCTGCTGTTTCTCCTGATTGTGATATGAATATTACTAGTGTTTTTTCATCTAGTGTTTTTGCTGAGTATTTGAATTCTGATGCTAGTAGTACATCTGTTGGTATTCCTTTTAGGGATTCTAGTAGATATTTTCCTGTTAGTCCTGCATGGTATGATGTTCCACATGCTACGAATACTGCTCTGTTGATGTCGTCTAGTTCTTCTACTATTTTTGCTATGTTTTTGGTTTCGGTTAGTGTGTTTTTTATTGCTGTATCCTGTTCGTTTATTTCTTTTAGCATGAAGTAGTCGTATCCTTCTTTTTCTGCCATTTCTGGAGTCCATTCGATTGTTTCTATTTCTTTTTCTATGATGTTGTTGTATTCGTCTTTTACTGTAATTCCTTCGTTTGTTAGAGTTAATATTTCTCCTTCTTCAGGATATAATACATTTTTTGCATATTTTAGTATTGCTGGTGAATCTGATGCTACATAGTATGCATTTTCACTTATAGCTGCTATTAGGGGACTATCTTTTCTTGTGGCCACCACTTTGTTCGGTTCGTCTTTGCTTATTGCTGCTATTGCATAGGATCCTTCGAGTATGTTGATTGTTTCTCGGAGAGCATCTTCTAAGTTTAATCCTTTTTTCATATATTTTTCTAAAAGGTGAGGTATTACTTCTGTATCCGTGTCTGTTTTGAAGGAATGTCCTTCTTTTTCAAGCATTTCTTTTAGTTCAACATAGTTTTCTATAATTCCATTGTGTACTACTGCAATGGATTCATCTGTGTTTGTATGAGGGTGTGAATTTGCAGTGTTTGGATTACCGTGTGTTGCCCATCTAACATGTGCAATACCATTATTTCCAGGTAAATTTGCAAGGTCTAATTCTTCATCTACTTCATCAATTTTCCCTGCGCCTTTTTTAAGATAAATTTTATTGAATGTTTCTGTTGCTATTCCTACTGAATCATATCCTCTATACTCTAATTTTTTTATACAGTCTAATAGTACTGGTGCTGCATCTACATTTTCATTTAATATACATCCTACTATCCCACACATAATATGTTGTCACCTCGTAATAATTTGAAAATTAGTTTTTTTGTGAAAAAAATGATAGAAAAAAAATTTTTTATAAAAAATTTAATTTTATCATAACATTATAATATTATATAATTATATAAATTCTATTAATAATTATTATAATATTTTACTACCTTATTAATTATTATATAATTTAACTAAAAAAATAAATTTTTTTTATAAAAAAAGTTGTTGATTTCTAATGGTTAAAAAAGAAGATTTATTATATAAAGGTAAAGCTAAAAGCGTTTATAAAACTGATAATGCTGAAGAAGTGATAATTGAATTTCGTGATGATATGACTGCTGGTGATGGTGAAAGACACGAGCAGATGAATAAAAAAGGATATTATAATAGTATTATAACTAGTAAAATCTTTGAAATATTAGAGGAAAATGGTGTTAAAACACAATTTATTGAATTAATTGAACCATGTGTTTTACGTACTATGAAGTTAGATATGATTCCTGCAGAAGTTATTGTTCGTAACCGTGCAACAGGAAGTTTGATTAGGAAATATCCTTTTGAAGATGGAACTATATTAAAACCACCTATTGTTCAAATGGATTATAAAGATGATGAGTTCCATGATCCTATGTTAAATGAGAGTATTGCTGAAGCATTAAATGTTGCAACTAGTGAAGAATTAAAAATAATGAAAGAACTTGCCTTAAAGATTAATGACATTTTAAGTAAAGTGTTCCTTGATATTGGAATAATTCTTGTTGATTATAAAGTTGAATTTGGAAAAGATAAAAATGGAAATATTATTTTAGGTGATGAGATAAGTCCTGATAGTTGTCGTTTATGGGATAAAGACACACTTGAAATGTTAGATAAGGAATTATTCCGACAAGGCCAAGATGATAAGGTAATGGGAGCATATGAAGAAATATTTAATCGCTTATTAAGTGAAGATGATATTAAAAAATGGAATTTATAATAATTATTAAATAAGGATGGTTAATGTAAAATGATTTTTGAAGTAGAAGTTAAAATAAGTCTTAAAGCAGGTATGTTAAATCCTGAAGCAAGTACTGTTGAAAGATCCTTGGAACTTTTAGGATATGATGTGAATAATGTTAACACAAGTGAAATAATTCGTTTCAGCATGGATTCTGATAACAAAGAAGATGTTGTAGAGAAAGTAACTGATATGTGTGAACGTTTACTTTGTAATCCTGTAATTCATGATTATGAAATAAAAATATTATAATATATTTTTTTGTAGGTGTTGATTTTTTTATGTCAGTTGGTGTAATTAGATTCCCTGGTACTAATTGTGACCGTGATATTTATCAGGCCATTGAATTAGCAGGAGGCAAACCAGAATATATTTGGTGGAATACTGAGGATATAAGTAGTTATGATGCAGTTGTTATTCCAGGAGGATTTTCATATGGAGATTATCTTCGTGCAGGCGCAATAGCTTCCAATACTCCGGTTGCTGAAAGTGTTAAAGATTTAGTTAAGGAAGAGAAACCTGTTCTTGGTATTTGTAATGGTGCGCAAATTTTAGGAGAATTAGGTTTGGTTCCTGGAATTTTTATAACAAATGAGGTTCCTCGTTTTAATTGTGAATGGGTTGATTTGAAAGTTAAAACTACACGCACTCCATTTACAAGTAGTTTTAAAAAGGACGATACTGTGCAAATTCCAATAGCCCATGCAGAAGGCAGGTTTTACAGTGACAAGTTAGAATCCTTATATGATAATGATCAGATTGTTTTACAATTTAAGGATAAGAATCCTAATGGTAGTTTAGATAATATTACTGGTGTTTGTGATAAGAGTGGTTTTGTATGTGCTATGATGCCTCATCCAGAAAGAGCTTCTGCGGATATTCTTGGCTCATCCGATGGATTGGAATTTTTCAAAGGAATGCTAAAAAAGATATAAAAAAAATTAAATGAAGAGTTAGTTATTATGGTAGTTACATTAATAGGAGCAGGTCCTGGAGATGCTGATTTAATAACATTAAAAGCAGTTAAAGCATTAAACAAAGCAGAAGTAGTTATTTATGATCGTCTTGCAAATGAAGAAATTTTAGAACATGCTCCTGATTCTGCAAAATTGATTTATGTTGGTAAAAAAGCAGGTGAGCATTATAAAAAGCAAGAAGAAATAAATCAAATAATTGTTGATAATGCTAAAGAATATGATAATGTTGTACGTTTAAAAGGCGGGGATCCTTTTGTATTTGGAAGAGGTGGAGAAGAAATATTAGAATTAATGGAAAATAATATTAAATTTAATGTGATTCCGGGAGTTACTTCAGCAATAGGTGCACCAACAAGTTTAGGATTACCTGTCACCCATCGTGCAGTTGCAACAAGTTTTACTGTTGTAACTGGACATGAAGACCCAACTAAAAAAGAAAAACAAGTAAAATGGGATTATACTGCAGATACTTTAATCATATTAATGGGAATAGGGAATATAAAATCAAACACAGAAGAAATAATGAAATACCGTTCACCAGATACTCCCGCATGTGTAATTGAAAGTGGAACATTACCTGAAGAGAATATCATCTTTGGAACATTAGGAAATATTGCAGAAAAAGAAATAAAAACTCCTGCAATTTTAATAATAGGTAAAGTAATTGATGTGTATAAAAAAATTTATGAATATGAAAAATTAGAATAGAAGGAAAAAATATTATGAAAAAAGCTTTAATTACAGGAATTACAGGTCAAGACGGATCATATCTAGCAGAATTCTTATTAAATAAAGATTATGAAGTTCATGGAATAATACGTAGAAGTTCAACAGATAATCGTGAAAAAATAAGAACCATAGAAAATCATGAAAATTTATATTTACATTATGGAGACATTACTGATTCAGAAAATATAATTTCAATTATTAGTCAAGTCCAACCAGATGAAATTTATAATTTAGCTGCACAATCCCATGTTAAAATATCATTTGAAATGCCAGAATATACTGCAAATACTGATGCACTAGGAACATTAAGAATTCTTGAAGCAGTACGCATATTAAATCTTAAAAATACAAGAATTTATCAAGCATCCACTTCAGAATTATTTGGATTAATCCAAGAAATGCCACAAAAAGAAACAACACCATTTTATCCTAGAAGTCCTTATGGAGTTGCTAAACTTTACGGATATTGGATTATAAAAAATTATCGTGAATCATACAATATATTCGCATGTAACGGTATATTATTTAATCATGAATCTCCAAGAAGAGGAGAGAATTTTGTAACACGTAAAATAACATTAGCAGCTGCTAAAATTAAATTAGGAATGCAGGATAAATTGTTTTTAGGTAATTTAGATGCTAAGCGTGACTGGGGATATGCTAAAGATTATGTTGAATGTATGTGGTTAATGTTACAAAATGATAAACCTGATGATTTTGTTATTGCAACTGGAGAAATGCATAGTGTGAGAGAATTTTGTGAATATGCATTTAAAGAAGTTGGAATTGAATTAAAATGGGAAGGCGAAGGTGTGGATGAAAAAGGAATAAATATTGCTACTGGAGAGGTAATAATTGAAGTTAATCCAGAATTTTTCAGACCTGCTGAAGTTGAAACATTATGTGGAGATCCAACAAAAGCAAAAACAGAATTAAATTGGAATCCTCGAAAAACAAGCTTTGAGGATTTAGTTAAAAATATGGTTAAATCAGATTTAGAATTATTAAAAAAATAAGGTATAGTTTGGGTTTTAAAATTGTCTGAGAAAATATATATTGCAGGACATCGTGGAATGCTTGGTTCAAGCATATTGCGAAAATTAGAAGAAGATGCAGAATATGAACTAATTACACGTACTTCAAAAGAATTAGATTTAAGAGTTCAAAAAGATGTTGAGAACTTTTTTAAAAGTGAAGAAATTGATACTGTAATACTTGCTGCAGCTAAGGTAGGGAGTATAGAAGAAAATCGTTTAAATCCTGCAGAATTTTTAATTGAGAATTTAGAAATTGAGTTGAATGTAATACATTCTGCATTTAAAAATAATGTTAAAAATTTAATATTTATTAGTAGTTCCTGTGTTTATCCAGATAATGCTCCGCAACCTTTAAAAGAGGATGTGATTTTTACAGGTCGCTTAGAACCTGAAAATGAAGCATATGGTTTAGCAAAGTTAGCTGGAATAAAAGCTTGTGAGTATTATAAAAGAGAGTATGGTTTGAACTATTTTAGTGTTTTGCCTACAAATCTTTATGGAGTAAATGATAGTTTTGATCCAGAGCATTCTCATGTAATACCTGGAGTTATGCGAAGAATGGATGATGCTAAAAATGAAAATAAAGAGAGTATAAGTGTTTGGGGTACTGGAAACATTTATCGTGAATTTTTATATGTTGATGATGCTGCAGATGCTATTATATTTTTACTTAAAAATACTCCTTCAGAGAATATTATTAATTTAGGAACTGGAATAGATTTAACTATTAAAGAATTAGTTAAAGAGATAAAAAATGTTGTAGGTTATGATGGGGAGCTTATTTTTGATACAAGTAAACCTGATGGGATTTATAAACGCCAATTAGATATGAGTAAACTTAAAGCAATGGGTTGGCAACCAAAAACAAGCTTAAAAGAAGGATTAAAAATAACTTACAAATGGTATAAAGAAAATTATTAAAAACTTTTATTTTTTTTAAAAAGATTATATTCTATATTTTTACTTCTTTTAAATCATAAAAACAGGATATTATAACACTCTAATAACATACCCTACATTTTTTTATATATTAATTACTTAAAGAATTATTTTAATAATTTATGATAAATTTTAATTATTACCTTGATAAAAAAATATAATTATATAATTTAATATTTTTTAAATCTAATAAACTGTTTTTTTAGGAAATTAGAGAGTAATATGAGTGAAGTTAAAAATTTATTTAAAAATACTAGCTGGATGATGGTTTCCCAAATTATTACTGGCCTTTGTGCTTTTATCTGGAGCATTATTATTGCTAGATATTTAGGAGTTAATGATTTTGGAATATTATCTTTTGGTGTTTCATTTAATTGTTTAACTACGGTTTTATTAGATTTAGGTTTGACTACTTATTCTATTCGTGATATGTCGAGAGACACTGATTTGATAAGTGAATATATTGGTCGTTTAATTCCTTTGAAGATTCTTTTAGGGATTTTTACATTTGTTTTAACTTTGATTATTTTAATTTTAATGGGATATGACCATATAAGTATTGAAGTTACTTTAATTTTAGTATTTCAAATATTTTTCATGTCCCTAGGAAGTTTAATTGGTGGAGCATTCCAGGCACTTAGAAAGTTAAAATATTCTTCAATTAGTGGAATTATTTATAGTTTAGTTCAATTATCAATGATTTTAATTGGTGTTTATCTTGATTTAGGCTTAATTTTTATAACTTGTGCTTATGTTGCAGGTTATCTAGTGCAAGTTATTTATTTATATATTGAATTGAGGAAATATCAAAAACCTAAAATTGAAGTTAATATTAGTTTTTGGAAGAAATGTTTGAAGTTTTCATTGCCTTTTGCTTTAACTGCATTGTTTTATAGTATTTATTATTCTATTGATGTAGTGATGTTGTCTTATCTTGTTGGTGATGTTGCTACTGGACTTTATAATTCAGCATATAAGATTATTAGTGTTTTAAATACTTTTTTCCCAATATATCAAGCAGTTGTCTTTCCTTTGATGAGTAAAATGTTTAATAATTCTGATGATTTGATGAAGTTGAGTTTTAATAAGTCTATTAAGTATCTTTTACTTATTTTGCTTCCTTTGAGTTTAGGTATTATTGCATATACTGATCAGATTGTTGTTTTGGTTTATGGTAATGCTTATATTGCTTCTTCAACTATTATGAGAATTCTTATTTGGACTGTTATATTGTTGTTTGTTAATGGTGCTATTACTACTCTTCTTAATGCATCTAATAAAGAGGTTTCTGTTACTAAGATTTATGCAGCGGCCTCAATTTTTAATGTTTTGTTGAATATTCTTTTAATATCTGTGTATAATTATAATGGTGCTGCTTTAGCTACGGTTATTAGTGAGATTTTTATACTTTTACTTATGTATTATGTTGTTAGAAATACTAAGTATTGTCCTGAAAGAGGTATTTGGAAGGATATTGTGAAGATTGTTATTGCAAGTGTTGTTATGTTTGCTGCATTGCAATTTGTTGGTAATATGTGGGTTGGTTTTGTTGTAGGTGTTGTTGTTTATGGTGTTGTTGTTTTGGCTTTACGTATTTTAGATGATGATGATAAGTATTTAATTAAAGAAATTATTAATTAGAAAAAAATAAAGGATAAAGGTATTATGGTGAATGTTGTTGTTACTCGGCCGATTAGTCGTGCTAAAGATGCGGTTAATATTATTGAAGAACATAATGGTAATGCAGTAGTTGTTCCTACTTTAGAGTTAGAATTGGTTAATTCTTCTAGTTTAAAAGAGATGGTTAGTAAATTAGATTCTTTTGATTGGTTGGTTTTTACTTCAGTTAGTAGTTTGGATAGTATTTTTAAGTTTTATCCAGATTTTCTTGATAGATTAAATGAGGATTGTAGTGTTGCAGTTATTGGGCATAAGACTGCTGAGGTTTGTGAGGATTATGGTTTAAATGTAGATTTAGTGCCTGAAAATTATACCGCCGAAGGTTTATTGGATATTTTTAAGGATGAGGATTTGGAGGGTTTGAATATTGGTATTCCTCGTACTTTTAGTGCTCGTGCAGTGTTACCAGAGGGTTTAAAAAGTATGGGTGCGAATGTTCTTTTAGCTGAGACTTATCGTAGTGTTTTACCTAAGGATACTAGTTTAATTGAAGATTGTGTTACTAGTATTTTAGATGGAGGAGTTGATGCTATTACTTTTACTAGTCCTTTAACTGTTCATAATTTGTTTAAAGTTGCTAGTGACTCTGACCGTTTGAGTAAAGCTTTAAATGATGATGTTTTGACTGTTTGTATTGGTCCTATTACTTATAGAACACTACTTGATTATGGTGTTGATTGTATTTATCCTGATGTTTATACTGTTAAGGACATGTTAGATTTATTATTTGAAGAGTTGTGAGGGAATTTAAGTTTGAGTAATTATAAAATTAGTATTATTATGCCTGTTTATAATGCAGAAGATGAGATAGAGAATTCTATTAATAGTATTATAAACCAAGACATGAATTTAGAAGATATTGAAGTTATTTTTGTTGACGATTGCAGTAGTGATAGCAGTAGAGAGATTATTAAAAGTTATTGTGAAGAGTATTCTAATTTTAAGTTGGTTTGTTTAGAGGAGAATGTTGGTGCTGCTTATGGTCCTCGCAATATAGGTTTAGAGCATGTTAGTGGAGATTTTGTGATGTTTTTAGACTCTGATGATTGTTTCCACCACAATGCTTGTAGGATTTTATATGAGAGCATTAGTTGTGATGATGATGTTGATTTAGCTTTTGCTCGATATTGTAGAGTTTATCCAAATAAAAACCTTAGATTAAAGGGTTATTCCCCATATAATGATTTTATTACTGAGTACGAGGATGATTTGACTAGTGGTGCTCAGTTTAGTGGCCTTACCAAATATTTATGGAAAGGAATTTTCAGTAAGATTTTTTATGGAAGTAAAAAAGATAGTAAAGATTTCACAATAACTATACGAGATATTAAGGATTATAGTGAAGTTTTTAAGATTTTGCCTAGTATTTGGACTCGTATTTATCGTACTAGTTTTATTAAAAAGTATAATTTGCGTTTTCCTGAGTTTATTTCTGGTGAGGATTTGAATTTTGTTATTGAGAGTTATTTTTTAGCCCGTAAAATTGTGTTTTTAAATGAGCATATTGTTCATGATTATTATATGCGTGATATGAGTATTACAAAAAATATTACTTACCCTATGGTTTATGATTCATTAGATAGTTATTACAATGCATGTAAAATTTGTGGAAAATACGATTTTGAGGACACTGGTTTATTTTTGAATCCTTTTTTGTTGAATTGGATTAGTTTATATAAAAAAGCTAATTTAAGTAAGGATGAGAAGAATGAGTTGTATAATTTAGTTTGTGATTTTAGAGTTAGTGGTTTTATTAGTCGTTTTTTAGTTTTTTTCATTAAGTTTTTATTGAAGATTTAATAATGGTAAGTTATAATTATAATTAATTGTAAATAAATTAAATATTAATTGATAAAAAAAATTATTTTTATAGGAGTTGTAGTTTTATTTATGGCAGAACAAGATACTGAGATGACAGTTATTTGGCCTATTTATATGGATAGTACTAAAACTCGTAATGAGGGTCGTAAAATTTCTGTTGAGGATGCTGTTAGTGAGCCTCGTTTGAATGAGGTTTATAATGCTGCTTTAAGTTTAAAGATGCAGGCTATTAAACATCAGAATCCTGCTTATCCTGGTGAGTGGTATAATAAGAGTGGTCGTATTTTAGTAAAGGATGATAATTTAACTAAGCTTGAGATTATTAAACGTATTAGTAATGAGATTAAGACTTCTCGTAAGAATAAGAAAAATGCGAATAGGAATTCTAAGAAGAAACGAAAAAGATAAAAAAATGGATTTATAGGTTTTATTATTATGGATTTGCCTAGTGGAATGATTGAGAAGTTTGAGGAAGCTAAGAATCTTATTCTTGAGTCTGATTCTATTAAAGTTTATAGTCATATTGATTGTGATGGGATGTGTAGTGGAGCTATTCTTTCTACTATTCTTGATCGTATTGGTAAAAAGCATGACATTGAATTTGTTAATTTAGATGTTTTAGGTGATTTAGAGTTAGAGCATGATTTAACTATTTTTAGTGATCTTGGTAGTGGACAAGGTGTTGATAATAATGCAGGAGATGATAATAGTATTATTATTTTAGATCATCACCCTCCATTAAGGGATATTGATTATAGGGATACTGTGTCTTATAATTATATTGAGATTAATCCTATGTTTTATGGTATTGATGGTTCTGATTTTGTTTGTGGTGGGGGTTTGTGTTATTTCCTTGCTAAGACTTTTGGTTATAATGATTTAAGTTGGATTGGTGTTTTAGCTAGTGTGGGTGATATGCAGAACAATAAGACCGGAAAATTAGAAGGATTAAATAAGTTAATTGTTGCGGATGCTGTTAGTGAAGGTTATGTTAGAGTGAATGATGATTTATCATTGTATGGTCGTGAGACCAGACCTATTCAAGTTGCTTTATCTTATTTTAGTGATGTTAATTTGCCTTTTACTAATGATGTTAATGAGTCTATTGCACTTTTAAAGGAGTTAGGTATTCCTATCAGAGGCAGTATGGATGAACCTCGTACTTTATGTGATTTAGATAATAGTGAAAAGGGTAAACTCTTTAGTAAGTTAGTTGAGATGATAAGTATTGAGGTTCCTGAAAAGTATAGTAAGCATATTCCTAAACTTATTTTAGGAGATACTTATGATTTTTTAAAAGAAGAAGATCATACTTTTTTAAGAGATGCTAGTGAGTTTAGTACTGCTATGAATGCATGTGGTAGGAATAAAGAATATTATGTGGCTTTAGAAATTTTAAAAGGTAATCGTACTAGTGCTTATGATCAACTAGAAGTTGTTAGTAAGACCCATAAGTATAATTTGCAAAAAAGTATGCGTTTAGTAAAAGATAGTGGTATTGAGAAGTTAGGTAATATTCAGTATTTTGATGGTTCTGGTATTCGTCCTGAACTTGTTGGTACTATTGCAGGTATGATTTTAGGTTATTGTGATTGGCGTAAGCCTATTATTGGTTTTACATCTGTTGAGGATGAGGATTATTTGAAGGTGAGTCTTAGATGTTCTAGACTTTTATCTTATGATAATATTCATTTTGGTAATATTATTCGTAAAGTTTCACAAAGTCTTGGTGGTGAAGGTGGAGGGCATGCTATGGCATGTGGTGCCTATATCCCTGAGAATAAGAAAGATGAGTTTTTACATTTAATGGATGAGAATTTAGAAGGATTAATTTAAAAAATATTTATATTATAGATAAAGGAGTTGATTTTTTTTGAAGATTTTTAAAAAAAGAGGAGAGATGACTCATTTTCAGATAATGAGTGAAATTGCAAAGGATGAGGATAATCTTAAGCAAAAAGATTTAGCAGAGCGTATTGGTATTACTATTCAAGCTGTTTCTGAAAATATGAAAAGCCTAATTGAGATGGGTTATGTTAAATCTGAGGATGGACGTTCACCATATACTATTACTAATAAAGGTTTGAATAAGCTTAAAAAGGATGCTATTTCTCTTAGGAAGTATTCTGATGAGACTTTAAATATTATGGCTAATTATAAGACTATGTGGCCAGCTATTGCTGCTGAAGATTTGTATAAAGGAGATCAAGTCGGTTTATATATGGAAGATGGTTTATTATATGCAGACAATAATGAACATAGTGCTTATGCTGAGGTTTTAGAAGATACTGAAGAAGGTTTTGATGTTCCTCTTAATCATATGAATGGTACTATTGATGTAAATCTTGGCCAAGTTATTATTATTAATGTACCTCCTATTAAAGATGGTGGTACTCGTGTTTCTAATTTAGATTTGGTTCGTGATATTTATAATGGAGGTTATACTGAGTGGGGTATTGAGTCTATTGATAAGGTTGCTGTTATAGGTACTATTAGTCATGTTATTGCTAATAATTTGGATATTCCAATTGATATTGAGTATGCTGCTGGTCCTGCTAGTGCTTCTTGTACTAAGAAAGGTTTGAATGTTATGTTATTTGTTATTGGAAATATGATTAAGAATATAACCTCAACTTTAGAAAAAGATAATGTTAAATTTAATATTGTGGATATTAAAGTACAACCATAATATTTCCAACATTCCTTTTTACTGGTTTAAAACCAATCCACAACACATACTGCAACATAAAACGTAGATTGTGCCCAATAATAATGCTTACGAAAAATAGTTGATTCAATATTTTTATTAAATTTAAGTATAAGAATCTTTATGCTCAAATTATAGAAATATGCTAAAAAAATGGTTATTTGTATATATCATCATGATGTTTATAATTATAAAAAGTAACAACTTTATTTTTAGAATCTACAGTGAAAATTAAAACAAAACTTCCATCACAATGAACCTTTTAAATTTCTGCATTGGTTTTTTTAAATTCTTATAATGATTAGGATTATTTTCTAAAGTAATTGCTATTTCATTCATTTTAGCCCAAATAGTCATCCTTTTTTCTTTATATTTCTTTTTATAGTTAGTTACCAAACTTTTGGTATAAATTCTTTTTTCCAATTTTTATA
>CAYSIF010000015.1:0-32135 GCA_964431035.1 uncultured Methanobacteriaceae archaeon
AATGGAATAAAAATAGACAAAATTAATAATTCCACACAAAGTTTTGGACACAGCCTATTTTTTTCTTAACTTTTTTATATAATTAATTCTAAAAATAGATATCATATTAATAAATTAGGGGTTCCACTAATAATGATTAATAAAAAATCGATATTTGCCGTAATAATAATATTAATAATAATGTCTATATCCACTGTACAGGCAGCAGAAATTAATGATATAGATGATGTAAGTATAAATGATGATTCAAATTCAGATATATCTGTAAATACATTGAATCATAAACAGACGACTTTAAATAATGCACCATTGAATGCGAATAAAATTATAATACCAACATACATTTCAGTAGCAAATAATAATACTGATTTCAAAACAAATCAAAGTAATTCGCTTAATATCAGTTTAATAGATATTAACAAAGATGGATTAGAAGGTAAAGAAATCATATTTGTTATAAATGAAAGTATAATATCTGCAAAAACAACAGATAGTGAAGGTAATGCATACTTAAACTTAGATAATCTGCCAAATGGAGAATATGTAATAAGATATTCATTTGCAGGAGATGATGATTACACTTCCTCTACAAATACAACAACAATAACAATAAGTGACTACATACCAACAACAATTCCAACATTCATCAGAGCACAAAGCCTAACCTATAAAAAAGGAACAATAGGAAACTTCATAATAACCTTAACAGATATTAATGGAACAACAATACCAAACCAAAAAGTTCTAGTTACAATAAATGGTGAAGAATCCACATGGTACACAAATAATGAAGGACAAGTAAGTATAATCTGCCAAAACTATGATATAGGAACATACAATGTAAGCTTCATATATCCAGGTAAAGACCAATACTTCCCATCAAATGGAACAAGTATCATTACAGTAGTAAATGAAACAGCAATATTAACATCAATAACTGCAGAAGATATGAACTTAACAGTTAATGATATGAAAGACTTCATAATAAGCTTAAGAGATGAAAATGGAGATCCAATGCCATACAAAGAAGTTATAGTAGACTTCAACGGTGAAACACAAACCTGGTACACAGACTTAGATGGTGATGTGAAAATATTATTATACGAATTAAGCATGGGAATATACCCAATCACCTACACATTCGAAGGAGAAGGAGACTACTCTCCATGTAAAGGTTCAAATGTAATAACAGTTACAAACCCAAACATCACAAACACAACAATTAGTGGAATAGATATGAACCTTTCAGTAGGGGATGTTGAAAACTTCATAATAACATTAAAAACCGCAAAAGGAACTCCAATAGCAAACCAAACTGTAAGAATAAACTTCCTAACCAACCTAACAAAAACCACCAATGAAGAAGGACAAGTAGAAATAACATTATACGAATTAAAAGCAGGAACCTACGAAATAGAATATGCATTTGATGGTAAAGGAGATTACCTACCATCAAAAGGAAAAAACACAATATATGTTGACCCATATGACCCAGGAGCATTAACTACAACAATAACTGGAAACGACATAAAAATGGATGTTAACGAAACAAAAAACTTCACAGTAACACTAAAAGACAGTAACAACAGAAACTTAGCAAACCAACCAGTATACTTCACATTTAATAATATAACAATGAGACAATACACAAATACTAATGGACAAGCAACAATAACATTCTCAGATTTAGCTAACGGAACATACACTGTATACTACCAATTCAATGGAACAAGCAGACTAAAAAATTCCAGCGGATCTAACAAAATCATAGTATCTAATGGTACAGTCCCACCAGGCCCAGGTCCTGAACCACCAGTAAACGGAACAATACCAACACAATTCTTCAGCTCAGACATGACAGTATATGAAGGAAACATTATAAACTTCATAACAATACTAACAGATGAAAACGGAACATTACTCGGAAACAAACCAGTAGTATTCACATTTAACGGAACAGAAATAAACATAACAACAGACCTTTATGGACAAGCAATACTAAACCTAACAAACTTAACAAACGGAACATACCTAATAACCTTCCAGTTCAAAGGAGATAATACTTACAATGCAACTTCTGGAAACAACACATTAACTGTAAGAGCAAATCCTGTAGAAAATAATACTGTAACAACAGTAATCCAAGCAGAAAACCTTATTAAAGCATATGGCTCTGACGATTCATTTAAAGGAAAACTCTTAGATACGGATGGAAACCTAATTGCAGGACAACACATAAACATCAAAGTAACACGTTTATCCTCAGGTGCAAGCAAAGTATATGATGTAGTATCAAACTACCTTGGAGAATTCACATTACCAATCAACCTAGCAGCAGGATCATATCTTGCAGAAGTAAACTACACAGGAATGACATTAAACAATATTACATACAAACCATCAACTGCAACAAACACAATAACTGTAGTTGAAAACAGAACACAAACAGTACTTACGGCATTAAAATTCAATGAACCATATGGTGCAAACAAAACATTCACCGGAACACTAAAAGATATAAATGATAATCCTCTTGCAGGACACACAGTAACAGTACTATTAACACGTTTATCCACAGGAGCAAACAAAACCTATAACACTATAGCAAACTATCTCGGAGAATATAACTTAGATATTAACTTAGCTCCTGGTGAATACACTGCACAATGTGCTTATGCAGGATCTACAATCTACCAACCATCAAGTGCAAGTAATACTATCACAGTATACTAATAGCACTAAAAACCTATTTTTTTCACCATTAAAAAAGGAAAATCATATTTCCTTTTCACTATTTTTATATTTTAACACACTACTTTTTCCCTTAAATATATAAATAAGATAATATTTAAAAATTATATTTAGTATTAAAAATTTTCAAATAAAATTTAAACATTTGAGGGTGCTTATACATTTTAGATAAAAAACAATTACTAATCATAGCATGTGCATTAATCATTATCGGTATAGCTTTATGTTCATACTCTCTACTAACTAATGATTCAAATAACAAAGTTGAAAATACAACTATAAGTTATCAAGGAATCATTATAACAATTGAATCAAGTAACATAGAAGTTGTAAAAAATAATGATGATATTTTCGAATTAATAGATCATGACAACAACAGAAAATATACCTACGAAGTCTGTACTGGAGATAATAGTGGTACTGTTGCAAAAGGTCTTGTAAGAGAATATAATGGTGTAGCTTATGATATTGGTAATGGTAACTATATTGTAGGTTATGTAACACAACTTGAAGGAAATGATGATGAGAATTTCAACCCTGTAGAATATATTCTCAATGTTACAAACGGTACTCTAATTGACTTTAATGACTTAGTTGACAAGGTTAACACAAATACACCAACTACTCAAACTGTTCCTGTTACAGTTTAAAATAAAATTTGGATACAATCATTTATGAAAACTGAAATAGAAAAGCTGAATAATGGTGAAGAATACTGTTACGATGATGAAGAAGTATATCAACTTAAAGAAAATGCAGTAAAAAACATTTGGAAATATAATAATATCTCACCAAACAATAGAGAAGAACAATACAATTGCCTTAAATCTATATTAGGGAGTGTTGGTGAAAAAGTCCAAATAGAAAAAACATTCAGTTTTGATAATGGGAAAAATATTCATATTGGAAATAATTTCACAGGAAATTACAATTTAACAATACTAGATGTAAAGGAAGTGTATATTGGAGATAATGTTATGATTGGTCCTAATACTCTTATAACTACTGTAGGACATCCAATATCTCCTAAAGGTAGACGTGAACATTTAGCATTTGCTGAACCAATTACAATTAAAGATGATGTTTGGATTGGTGGGAATGTAACAATACTTCCAGGAGTTACAATTGGAGAGAATGTAGTTATTGGTGCAGGATCTGTTGTAACAAAAGATATTCCAGATAATAGTCTTGCAGTAGGTATTCCAGCAAGAGTAAAAAAAGAAATTGAAAATGATTTAGATTAAAATTTTTCTTTAATTAAAGTTTTTAATTTATCAAGAGAATATTCTTCTCTTGTATCTTCTTTTAATTCAAGGTTTAAATTATCATTATTTATGATAATATTCTTATTTTTATATTTTTCTACTTTATCAAGGAATGAATTTACAGTATTTATTAGTTTTATAGATTCTTCTTGATTAGTAGGATGTTTTAGTATTAGTTTTGGTATTGGTGTTTCTTTTAGCATTTTTACTGCTAGTTTATGTTCATTTTCACATCCACTACCTCCAAAAAGTATTAGTTCATTTAATACTCCATACAATGGTTTGTAATCTTTTGGTCTTTTCCCTATAAGTATACATGCATCGGCATCTTTTAGTACTTTATTTAATAAGATTAATCTTCCTCTTACTCCAGAGGGTAGTTCTTGGTTTAGATATTTTGAGTTGTTTTTTAGTTTTTCTCCTGTTAAGTTATAGGGTGGTTTGTTTTTATCTATTATTTCTTCTGGGGTTTCTGTTCTTTTTGAAAAGTTAGTTGGTGAGATGTAGGTGTGACCTTTTTTGCTTATTTGGTTTATTATTATCATTGCACCGTCAGGTAGTGTTGCTATTTTCATATTTTTTGTCCTTGTTCTAGTTGTAGTAGTTTTTCTTTTTTATCTATTCCTGCTGCGTATCCTGTTAGTTTTCCGTTTGTTCCAATTACTCTGTGGCAGGGTATGATAATTGCTATGGGGTTGTGTCCTATTGCAGTTCCTATGGCTTGTGCCGACATTTTGTTTTTATTTCTTATTTTTGCTATTTGTTCTCCTATTTCTTTATATGTTGTGGTTTGTCCATAGGGTATTTTATTAAGTAGTGTCCATGTTTGTTTTTGGAATTCTGTTCCTTTTGGTGCTAATTTTATATTGTGTTTTTCTATTTTTTCTCCTTTAAAATATTTGTCTAAGTATTTTTTTGTTTTTTCTATTGTTTTATTGTCTTTTTCTATTATTTTATTTTTTGAATATATATTTTCTTTATAATATTTTTGATTTTTAAATTGTAAACTAACCAAATCATTTTCTTCACTTATTATTCGCATATCTCCTAATGGAGATTGATATTTGCTTACAAATATTTTCAATTTAAACACCACAAAAAAATAATATTAAATTTAATTATAAAAAAGAATAAAAAAATTAAGATTTAATAGTAATAATAGTACTATTTAAACCTAAAACCCTAGAATAATCAATATTATCAGCAATCTTATTTAACACATTAATATTATCAAAACTCAACTCATCATTTTCAACAATAGGATTAAAATCAACCCCAGGATCCTTTACAGAAATTAAAACATCACCACCATTATTCCTAACAATAATATCAATAAAATCAATATTCTCATCATTAATATTAATAATATTTACAAGAATCTCCTCAATAGCCAAACCAACCAAAGTTGAAGATTTAAAACCAGACAAATACTCCTCAACATCACGAGCTAAATCAACAGCCTCCCCAACATCTCCTTTAATAGTATGCTCAAAAACATCCTCATCACTATTGCTCTTATTAATGAAAAATCCACTATATTCTCCTTCTGTTTTTCTAGAATAATATCTTGAATAAACAAAAATAAACAAAATTGTAACAACTTCTGCAATAGTAAATGAAATCCAAATTCCATTACCACCAAATACAGGAGCTAATAAAAATGCAGACACAATAGGAACAATCAAACCTTCTAATAAAGGAATGACAGTTGAAATAGTATTTTCTTGAATAGCTTGAGAATAAAAAGTATATAAAAATGTAATTGCAGTTCCAAGATAACTTACAGCAAATATTCTTAAAGCATTCAAAACAACAGGCACATCAGAAGGATTTTTAACACTATACAACATTAACAAAGACTGAGGATATACAATAAATAAAACAGACAATATTAAACTTGCAACCACCACAATCTTCAAAGAACGTTTAATAATATAATTCACACCACTATAATCTTCCTCTTTAAAGTAAACAGACACAATTGGTGACATTGTCTGTGAAGTACCAATTAAAAACATATACAAAATAAATAAACTATTATAACAAATTCCAAATGCAACCAAACCAGGTTTCCCAACATACACACCAATTAAAAAATTAATTATAAACAATTTTATTGTTAAATACAACTGAGTTGAAGAAGAAGAAAAACCAGACAACACAATCTCCTTTAAACGAACAAAAACAGAATTAACTTTTAATTTAATAAAATGTAAAGTACGTTCAGGTTTAAAGAAATAATAAGAAATAAAAATAGCACCAACAATATAACCCGTAGATGTTGCTAATGCTGCACCACCTAAACCAATTTTAAACACACCCATATATAATAAATCACAACAAATATTAACAATATTTGCAAGTAAAATTGCCCTAAAAGGTAAATTTGGAATACCATCAGCACGAATAAAATAAGATAAACACATCATATAACATAAAAATGGCATACCAATAAGCAACATATTAAAATAACTACCAGCAAGAGGAATTAATCCAGTCTGAGAATAACACAAAAATCCCATAATACTTTTGGAAAATAATAATCCAAAAACAGTAATTAAAATACCAAAAACTACCAAAGAAATAACAGATGCTGAAAAATAACTATTACTCCCCTCATCATCAAACTCAGCCTTTGAAACAGAACAAAGAACACTTCCACCTAATCCAATCATCCAATAAATCAAATTAACAAAAGTAATAATTGGAGCAACTAATTGTATTGCAGATAAATTAGCAGATCCTATTAAAAAACTCACAATTAAAGAATCTACAAATATACAAATATTTCCTGCCATAGATGTAAATAAAGTAGGTAAGAAAAATTCACTAAACTTGCTTTTTAATAAACCATAATTCCTCTCATACATTCTAATAAACTCCCCTCATCAGTTACTAAAGAAATATAATTCTTTTAAATATTTAACAAAATTATAAATATACTCTTCAGATATTAAAGGCCAATTAATACCTAAACGATATAAAACTTGTGTAGTATATTTATTCTCAACAGGAACCCATTGCTTCTTAGTTTTACCAGAACCTACGGAAGTAATTAAACCAGACACACCTTCCTGTTTATCTTTATCTGCTAATGCTTCTTTTAAAACTTCTTCATATTCCTCATCTTCACATGGTTTAATATCCAAACCTAATGGTCTGATAATTTCAATAATATCTGCAAAGGATATAACATGAGAATTATAAGCATGGAAAACAATACAATTTTTAGGTGTTTTAGATAATGCTACAATAGACTTAGCAGTCATATCAATTTGACTAAATTCCACATTATTAGATAATAAGGCATATGGCATACAACCCATAGTAACAAATGCTTTTAAACGATTAATAAAACCATTAGATTCAAAATTAATTTGGAATTCACTATCTGAACTTCTTGCCATTAAGTTACCAACCCTCATAATTTTAACATCTAAACCATCTACAGCTGCTTCCAATACAGCTCTTTCAGCTAAAAATTTACTTTCAATATATTGATTATCAATTCCCTGACCAATAAATAAGTCCTGTTCTGTGTAATTAACATCTAATGGTGGGAAATTATCAACACTTTCACCTGCAACACTATAGGTTGAAACTTGAACATATTTTGCAGTTTTCATTTTAGCAAATTTCAATCCATTTACTACTCCACCTAAATTAATATCTTCAATATCACTTCCAGAGGAGAAATGTTTCACATTAGCTGCACAATTAATAACGGTATCAATATTAAATGAAATAATATTTTCAAAGTATTTAAAATCTGTAATGTCTCCTTCAACAACTTCTAATCGTTCATCAAATAATTTTTCATCAAAATTATCTGCAAAATAATAGAAGAATAATGATTTTAATCTATCTGTACCTGTTAAATTACCTTTAGATCTTACAAAACAATAAATTTTACCAGTTTCAGTTTCTAAAAGTTCTTTTAAAACATGAATTCCTAAAAATCCTGTAGCTCCTGTTAATAATATATCTCCTAAATCTTCTTCTAAATAACCATTAACCATAGATTCTAAATTATTCTTATTTAATAGTTTATTAATTTCTGTATAATCATATTTACTTTCTTTTTCTGTTTTACTAGTTTCATTTTCACTTATAAATTCTGAAAGTAAACGTGGAGTTGGATTTTTAAACACATCTCCATAACTTAATTCATAATCTCTGTTTAAAGCAGCCATTGTAATTTTAGTAACTAATAATGAGGTTCCTCCAATTTCAAAGAAATTATCTTCAACACTTACAGTATCAAGACCTAAAATTTCTGCAAAAGTATTTGCAAAGAATGCTTCAACTTCATTTTCAGGAGCAATATATTCAGTTATTAATTCAGGTTCTGGTAAGTTTTTCAAATCAGTTTTACCATTTAATGTTTGTGGCATTTCATCTAATTCCATATATACTGTAGGAACCATATAATAAGTTAATTTCTCAGAAAGTATTGATTTTAATTCTTCAATATCAAATGAATACTCATTTGAGCCAAGATTATCAACTTTATATCTATCATCAACTGTGAAATATGCACATAAATGATCATTATCCTTTATTTTTCTAACAACAACAGCAACTGAATTAATAGGTTCAAAATCAGATATTATTGATTCAATTTCACCAATTTCAATTCTTAACCCTCTAAGTTTTATCTGATTATCTAAACGTCCATAGATAGATATGTCTCCATCTTCATGTAGTTTAGCATAATCTCCGGATTTGTAGAATCTAATTCCGTTAATTTCAGTATAAGCTTTTGCATTATTTTCTGGACGGTTAAGATATGCTCTTGAAACACCTAAACCTGCAATATATAATTCTCCCATTACATTAGGAGGTAGAGGATTAGCATCTAAATCCATTATACATTCATATACATTAAATAATGGTTTTCCAATTTTAAGCTCACCATCTTCAATTAAACGATTATTACAACATACTGTAGTCTCTGTAGGTCCATAAATATTATAAACTTTACCGGTTTTTTCTTTAAGTAAATCTAATAATTGTGCAGGGAATCCTTCACCACCAATAGCGAATATTTTAAATTTTGAAAATGCTTTATTTAAATCATCAAGTTCTAAATATTGTAATAATCTTGAAGGAGTTCCACTATAAATATTTGCTCCAGTTCTATTAATGAAATCACATAATGTTATTGGATTTTTATACTCATCATCATTAGCAAATGCAATAGGAATTCCATTTAAAAGAGCAGTCATTGTTTCTTGTAATAACATATCAAATGCAACAGTAGAAATGGATAATGCTTTATAATTTTCTTTTCTTCCATTAGTTGCTAAATCATAGGTGTAAATATTTTTAGGATCAGGGTAAACAAAATTTGCTAGATTTTTATGTTCTAGCATAACTCCTTTTGGAAGTCCTGTTGAACCTGAAGTATAAATAATATATGCAAGATTATTTGCTTCTATTTCAGGGTTTGGATTTGTTGTATCTGTTTCTTTTAATAGTTCCTCAAGTGGGATAATGTTTTCTTTATAATCTGTTAAGTCAATACTTTTTATATTGATAATGTCGTCAACAATGATGAATTTAGAGTTACTGTCTGTTAATACATGTTCAATCCGGTCTTTTGGATAATCTGAATCAATGGGTATGAATGCTGCTCCGGATTTTAAAATACCGAAAATTGATGCGAATACATTACTGTCTCTTTTTAATATGAACATAACTTTATCTTCAGCACCAACACCTTTTTTAATTAAATTATTAGCTATTTTATTTGCTCTTTCGTTTAATTGGGAGAATGTATAATCTCCATCTTCAGCAGATATTGCAATATCATTTGGATATAAGTCAACTTGTTTTTCAAATATTTTATTTAACCTGTATTCACTTATTTCCTTAAATTCAATATTTTCACTAGAAATCTTATCTTCTTTAATAATTGAAATGTCTTTTAATAGTTTATTTTTATCTAATTTTATGAATTTGTCAATAACAATAGAAAGAGATTCTAAAAATGTTTGAATTAGTATATCTGAGTATAGTTGGTTATTATATCTTATGAAGATTTTATATTCATTATTTTCTTCAACAATATTCAAGTTTAATTTAAATTTAAGATTATCTTCTTCTAATGATTCTCTTATAACTTTATCATTGTTAATTTCTAGGTCTTCTATTATTTTTCCATGGAATGCATAAAGGAAGTCTGGTGTAAATCCATATTCATCTGAAATTTTTGTTAAAGGATATGATGAGTGTGTTAGTGTTTCTAACCATTCTTTATTAATATATTTGAAAAATTCATCAATATTTAATTCTGAATTTAAATTTAAAGCTAATGGTAATGTTTTAACCATCATAGCTAATGTTTTTGCTTGATTAAATTCAAATCTACCATTTGTAATAGTTGCAATTAATAAATCTTTATCATAAACAAATTTAGATAAAACAAATGATGATGCAGCTAAAAATAGATTATTAGCAGTTATAGATTCTTTATTACAGAATTCATCTATTTTATCTTTTGGTATGAAAATTGTTTCTTCTAGTGCTTTTCCTTCATTTTCATCTCCGCTTAAATCAGGAGTCATTAATGTTGCTTCATCAAATTCTTTAATTTTATTATAGAAGAATAGTTTGGATTCTTCATATAAACTAGATTCTTTAATTTTATCTTCATTTAAACAATATTCAAATCCATTAATTTGTTCTATTTCATATTCTTTTCCATCGTATTCTTTTGCAATTTCATCAAATAGAATATTTAATGATGTTCCATCAACTATAATATGGTGGAAATCTGCAAGTATCATTGAATCTCAAACTATTTTAAATCTGAATAATGGTCCTTCTTCTAGTTGGAATGGTTTTATAAAATCATCTAAGTTAATAGTGTTAACAATTTCAACATAATCTTCAATATTTAGATTATCTCTTCTTTCCTGGTAAACTTCACCATTTTCCATTATAAAACGTGTTTTTAAATAAGGATGATTATTAATTACCTTTATAATACTAGATTTAAGTTTAACTGAGTCTATTGGTTTATTAAATTGTATCTTTTTAGGAAGATTATATGCTAAATTTTCAAGATTTTTAATACAATCAAAGTAAACTCCTAACTGATTAGATGTTAATGGATATAACTCTTGTACTGTATCAGTTTCTTCTTCATCAATTTTAATTTCTTTTGCTATTTTTTCAATAGTTTTATAGTTTAAGATTTCTGTAACATTTAATTGTACATTTAATTTATTATAAATAGCAGATGTTAGTTTAATTACAGATAATGAAGTTAATCCTATGCTGAATAAATCTGTATTAACACCAAATTCCTCAATATTTAAGATTTCAGATACTAATTCAAATAATTTTTCCTCTATTTCATTTCTAGGTTTAATATATTCTGCAGTATCAATTACTGGATCGGGTAGGTTTTTAAAATCTGTTTTTCCATTAGGTGTTTTTGGGAATTCATCTAATTGTGTGAAATATGATGGAATCATATATTCTGGTAATAAATCAATTAAATATTCCTTTAAACTTTCAGTGTTAATGTCTTTTTTAGAGGTATAATATGCACATAAGTGTTCTATTGAATTTATTGTTTTTACAACAACTTTTGAAAGAGTGATATTTTCATAATTTGCTATTGCACCTTCAATTTCTGATAGTTCAATTCTTAAACCTCTAAGTTTAATTTGTGTATCATTTCTTCCAAGAACATATAATTCTCCATTTTCATCTTTTTTACCTAAATCTCCAGTATTATAATACCTGATATTGTTAATATTTAAAAAGACTTTACTTGTTTGTTCTGGATTATTTAAATATCCTCTTGCTATTCCTGCTCCTCCAACATAAATTTCTCCAGGAACATATGCTGGTAGTTGGTTTCCATCAATATCCATTACTTTATCAACAACATTAAGCATAGGCCAACCAGCAGTAACCTTATTACTTTCCATTAGTTTGTAATGTGATGCAATTGTAACTTCTGTTGGTCCATAGGAATTATAAATATCTGCATCAGTATACTTAGATAATTTATCATATAATATTGGTGGGAATCCTTCTCCACCTACAATAATAACTTTACAATTTCCAATAACTTCTTGAATTTCTTCAACCTGCAAATATTCTAATAGTCTTGTTGGTGTGGAACCAAAACCTTCAGCACCAGTAGTTTTAAATAAATTAACTAATTCTATTGGATCAATTGCTTGTTCATCATTAGCAAATACAACAGGCAAACCATTTAATATTGTACCGAAAATTTCTCTTAAAAATACAATAAAGGATACTGTAGAAATAGAAATAAACTTATTACAATTCTTATTTAATTCATAGATTGGAAGATTTTCTTTAACATTTGCAATATAATTAGATATGCCTTTATGGGTTATCATTACTCCTTTAGGTTTTCCAGTTGAACCTGAAGTGTAAATTAAGAAACATAAATTATCAACTGTTAAATCGATTTCAGGATTAGAATCATCTTCTTCCTTTAATAATTCATCAACATTAACCCTATTTTCACCATCATAATTTATATCTTTGCTTGTAATGACAAATTTAGAATCACTATCTTCTAAGATTTGATTAATTCTATTTTTAGGATAATTTGGATCAATTGGAATAAATGCTGCACCTGCTTTAACAATACCTAATACAGTAGCTATTAAATCACTATTTCTTCGCATCATAAACATTATCTTATCTTCAATATTTACTCCACGTTTAATTAAACTATTAGCAATTTTATTAGCCTTTTTATCCAAATCAGAATATGTTAACTCAGCATCTTCAGCTAAAAGTATGATTTTATCTGGATTATTTGATACTTGGCTTTCAAATATTTTATTTATAATTCCTTCATTTGCAAGTTTAACCTCAAAATCTTCATCTAACTCAATTTCATTCCTAATTGAAATATTCTTTAATAAATCATCAGGTGAATTAAACTTACTTAATAAAGTATTGAATCCATTTAAAAAGGCTTCAACTAATTCCTTTGAATAATAGGATTCATCATAACTAATATTAATATTTCCACTTTCAAAATTAAAAACAAATTTATAATCCTCAGTCGAATAATCGTCTGTATAATATAGTATTTCACTGTTAAAGTCTAATTTATGATTATTTAGTAATGGATATCCATAATATTCCTCAAATTTTTCATTAAAATCTGTAAAATATTCTTTAATATTTAAATCTGTGTTAAAATGATATCCACAAGCTAATTTATTATATGAAATAAGAATATCTTTTGAAAATGAGAATTTAGTAAGATTGAATAAAAATGCAGCAAGTAATATTTTTTCTTTTGATAAATCATAAAACATCGATAAGTGTTTTAAATTTTCAAAATCAACTGCCATAGATAATGTGTTATAACTTGTTTTATCTCCATTGATATCTGGTGAAATTGTAGTTGAATTATCAAATGAATTAATTAAGTTATTATAATAATTTTCTGCCTTAAAGAAATCAACAACATTTACCTCATATTCACTACATTTTTTAGAAGAATCCTTAATTACTTGTTTTATAAGACTTTGAATACCTTCACCTATTTCTTTAATTTCTCTTTTATTAAAACAGGATTTATCATATTCAATAAATATAGATTGTAAACCATCCTTATCACTGTAATTCTTATTTATCCTAAAGTGTAATGGGAATTTTATATCTTTTTGTAGTGTTAAGAATTTTGAATTATAATCTGTTGAATTTGATACAATAGAAATCATTGAAATACAATCAGGATCAATATTTTGATTTCTTAAATCAGTTGTATATTCACTAAATTGTAATTTTGCATGTTGCAATCCTTCTTTTAAAACTGATTTTGAATAAGCAAGTAAGTCATCAAAAGTTAAATCCTCATCATATTTTAATCTTAATGGGATTGTATTTACAAACATTCCTAATGCATAATCTTGTCCAAAGTATCTACCATGTACTGAAGTATTCATCACTAAATCTTTAAATTGGGGATTGTCTTTTTTAGATTTTGCAAGATATAAAAAGTTAATTGCTAATGCAGTAACAAAAGGTGAATAGTTAAATTTAGGAATTTCATGTAATTTTAATTCTAAATATTCAAGTTGTGAATCATCAAATGTATACCAATCAGAATTATAGTCTTTTAAATTATCTAACCAATATTCCTTATCTTTTACTGCTTCTTGTGAATTTAAATATTCTAACTCTTTTTCAACATATGTTTCATAAGAATAATCATTTGGAACATATTTCCTGTTATTAATGATACATTCCATACATTTTTCAATTTCTTTTGGAAGTATAGAGAATAGTGATGTTCCATCAAGTAGTATATGTTGAACTACACCAATTAGTATTGCTGATTTTTCAGTTTTTAAAATCGCCCATTTATATAATGGTGAGTCAAATATTTCATCAAATAGATTTTCTAAATACTCTTCTATAAATTCGTTTAAGTTTTCTTCTTCAATATCGAAGCATTCAATACTTACATCATTATTTTCAGCATAATATTGTTTAAAATCACCCTCATCAGAATATTTAATTTGTAAATTTAAATATTCTTCAGATATTGTTTTAATTGCTAATTTTAAACTATCTAAATCATTCAAAGGATAATCTTTTCTAAATTTCAGGTAGAAAGAATCATTATGAGGATTGTTGATTTCTGAAAATAGTAACATTTTTTGACAAGATGATAAATTAAAATAATTCATAACTCTATTTCACCATAAAAAATTTATAATTAATATAACTATATGTTAAATAGTAATATTTAAAACTAATATTAGTTGGTTTAAACAATAAAAACCCTATTTAAACTGATATTTAAAACTAAATTATCATGGTTTAACTATTATGAAAGCATTAACTTTACTTGATGAAATAAAGGAAAATATTAAAGATTATCCTATTGAAAACTTAAAAAAGAAGATAAATAATCCTAATTATCCAGATAATATTTATAAAAGATTAGCAATTTACAATTCAAACAATTATGATGAAATATTCACTATAAAATTAGATGAAAATACTACAATAAGTGAAAAACGAGTAAAATTAATGAAAACAGACCTAGATAATTATCTTAACCAGTATAATCCTGGAGATAAAATAGATAATAAATTCACAAAATACATATCATTATATCTTGTTTTTATTGCAAAGAAACCTTTACATCCTTTTGGAAACCCACAGGACTATAGAGTTTACCAATTAGATGAAACTTTTTATTGTAAAGATCGTGTGAAATATTTAAAAGATAACGATTCTTTATGTCGTTTTTGTGTATGTAAAAATGCAGCTTATCCATATTTCTAATAATATTTACTATTAAACTAAACTGAGTTAAGATTAATTATTAAAAGGATAAATTTCTTAAATATTAAAATACAATTTTTTTTATTAAAATTAATTAATAATTTTTTAGAGATGTGGTTAAAAAAATATGAAATTTGATGAGGGATTTAAAACTTTACTAATTTTTATTGTTGCCGCTGCACTATTAAGTACAGCTCAAAGTGTTGTTACAACTGGTCTTGCAGGTATTATGAGTGATTTTCAAATAACCTCAACTACCGTGCAATGGATTTACTCCTCATTTTTACTTGTTTTAGGAGTTATGATTCCAATTTCTGCATTTATTATTCGTAGATTTAAAGTGAAAAATATTCTAATTGGTTCACTTTTATTATTCTTATTAGGTTCATTACTTTCAGTTTTCAGTCCTAATATATATGTTTTAATTTTATCACGTGTAATTCAAGCAATAGGTGCAGGTATCCTATTACCAATTACTCAAATTGTCTTATTTAAGGTAATTCCTGAAGAAAAATGGCAAGTTTATATGGGTCTTTTTGGTTTTATTATTGGAATAGCTCCAGCAATAGCACCAACTCTTGGTGGATATATAATTGATTCTATTGGTTGGAGATCTATATTTGTAATATTCTCCATATTAACAGTAATTTTAATATTATTATCTCTGGTAGTTGTTAAATTAGAATTTGATACTGAAGAATATCCATTAGACTTCTCCTCTTTAGTCTTATGTGTACTTGCATGTGTAGGTATTATGCTTGGATTTTCAAATATTGCAGCTAATGGATTTGACTTTGTATATGTAATATTACCTATAATAATTGGTGTTGTGACTTTAATATTATTTGTTAGACGTCAATTTAATATTAAAACACCTCTTTTAGATTTACATGTTCTTAAAAATAAGTATTTCTTTTATGGAACTTTATTTTCAGCATTACTTTATTTCACAATGTGTGGTTTAAATGTAATTATGCCTTTATTCGTTCAAAGTGTTGCATATCATTCAGCAACAACATCAGGTCTGATTTTACTTCCTGCAACATTAGTTATGATTGTGTTTAATTTTATTGGACCTTTACTTGCAACTAAAATTGGTGTTAGAAAAGTTTTAATTGCTTCTTGTATATTTTCAATTGTTGGATATTTATTAATGATGACTTACACTCCAGAATCTAGTGTTGTATATATGATTATTACACAAATTGTAAGATCTATTGGTGCAGGTTTAGGTTTAATGCCTGCTGTAACATGGACTATAAGTGCAGTATCTGGTGATGTTGAAGATGCATCTGCTATTAATAATACTGTAAGACAAATTATTGGTGCTATTGGTTCTGCAGTTGCTGTTGTTTTAATGGCTGTGTTTGCTGGAGGAAATGTTGCACATAATCAGATTTCTGTACAAGCATTCGGTTGGACATCACTTGTTATGAGTATTTTAGCAATTATTTCACTTGTAATTGTTATTATATTTGTCCATGATAACATTGAAAAAAACGAAGGTTTAAATACTTAATCAGCACATTACATATTCAAGGTGATAAACAATGGTTGAACTTGAAAACAATATCATTGAAAAACTAAGTAAAGTATTTAAAGAAGAATTTGGAGACGACTTCGAATTAAATTACAATATAACTGATGAAGATATTTCCTTCTTTGTCAGTATTAACGAAGGAAAAGAACTTTCCCAAGATAATATTGATAAAATAGCTAGCATAATTGATGGAGCATATGAAGGTTCCAATCTAGTTAATCAAGAATATCGCTATCAGTTTAATCTAGATCCATGTTCTGATTAAAATTAATTTTACAGTTTTTTTCACTTTTTCTTTTTTTAAAACATTAAAACACTAATTTTTCACAGAAAACTTTAAACAAATATTCAACTATTTTTCTAAAATATTATACTTTTTTAAAGGAGAAAAAATACTAATCTATAAAATTAACAAAAATAAACTTAACAAAAAAAATTGCTTGAGGTATCTTTTCTTATGAAAAAAGTAAAAATAACAATACTAAAAACAACACTACAAGAAGACTTAGCTAAAGAATATGGGGTAGATAACTTCACTACATGTCCACTAATGAAAGAAGGAGAAACATATTATGCAGACTATGCAAAACCCGATGGATTCTGTGATGAAGCATGGAAAGCCATCTATCAATATGTATTTGCATTAGCACATGGAGTTAAAGAAACATGGTACTACTCTGACTGGATAAAAAAACCAGGAGTAGCAATAGTCTCATGTAATGATGGATTAAGACCAGTAATAATGAAACTTGAAGCAACAAACATACCTTCAGAATAAAAAAAAGGATGAGAACAATTATGAAGAAAAATCTTAAACCAAGAGCAATAATGTATCCAGCACCCGCAGCAATAGCAAGTGCCTATGATGAAAAAGGAAATACAGATGCATGTACACTAGCATTTGCAGCAATGTGTAGTCACAAACCACCTTGCATAATGATAGCAATAAACTCCACACTTAAAAGAAAAACCCTAAAAGATATATTAGAAAGAGAAGAATTCTGTATAGGATTTCCAAACACAGATCAAGTAGCAGAAGCAGATTATCTAGGAATAGAAACAGGATACAATACAAACAAAATAGAAAAAATAAAATTCACAACAACACCTGCAGAAAAAATAAATGCTCCAATAATTAATGAATTCAATGTATCAATAGAATGTAAAGTTAAAAATATAACAAATATAGGAAGCCATACACAAATAATTGCAGAAATAGTAAATATTCAAGCTGAAGAAAACTTAATAAATGATAATGGTAGAATAAACTTAAAAAAACTTAATCCAATAGTATATGATGATGTAGAATATAATTATTATGAAGTTGGAGAGAAAATTGCCGATGCATTTAACGTAGGCAAGAAATTTAAATAGAAACCTTTAAATACTCACTATCGCCAATAGTAAATAATTGTTTAATAATCAGAGAATTTGTTAAACCATAAAAAAAACATATGATAGAGGATTTATAATTATGGTAGAATATTGTCTAAATTGTGCTTGTAAAATGGAAGAAGATGATTACTACCCTAGTTGTGGATATTGGGGGAATAGGCATTGTTACAGATGGAATAATAGCTGAAGATGAATACTCACCAAAATCAGATAATGATTTTTATGAAGCAGATGATGAGTATAATGAAGACGAATACTAAAAAAAATAAACTAATTTTTTTCTTTATTTTTATAATATAAATTGGGGGTAAAATGTATAACTGAACCTATAACAGTATCACAACTTAATTCATATATTAAAAATTTAATAGGTAAAGATAAACGCTTAAATAATGTTTTTATAAAAGGTGAAATTTCAACACTTAGTCAAGCGTATAGTGGACACTTATATTTCTCAATAAAGGATAAAAATTCCATAGTCAACTGTGTAATGTTTAGATACAGTGCAAAAGAGAATTTAAACTTAGAAACAGGAATGAAAATCCTTGTAAATGGGAAAGTTGATGTATATGCTCCACAAGGAAAATATCAAATTATCGCATATAATATCACACAAGAAGGTGTTGGAAAATTATATGCAGAATTTGAAAAATTAAAAAAGAAATTAAAAGATGAAGGCTTATTTAATGAAGATATAAAAAAAGAAATACCGAAATTTCCACGCAAAATAGGTGTTGTAACAGCACCTAAAGGAGCAGTTATCAGAGATATTATAACAACAGTTAAAAGAAGATGGCCATATTGTGAAATAATACTATTCCCATCACTTGTTCAAGGAGCAAATGCACCACCTGAAATTATAAGACAAATAAAACATAGTCAAAATTATGATTTAGATGTTCTAATTGTTGGTAGAGGAGGAGGTAGTATTGAAGACTTATGGTGTTTTAATGATGAAAATGTTGCAAGAGCTATATTTGATTGTAAGATTCCAACAATTAGTGCTGTTGGACATGAAGTTGATTTCACAATAGCAGATTTTGTTGCAGATAAAAGAGCACCAACACCAACTGCAGCTGCAGAATTAGCTGTTCCCCAAAAAGAACATATGGAAAAACAATTAAAACAATTAAACATACGATTAAATGAAACAATAAAATCAAAAATTTATGAAAACAGACAAAAACTAGATAATATTGTAGAAAAACAAATATTTAAAGACCCTAAAAACTTATACCAAACAAAAAAAGACAAATATGATTTATTAATTAATAGATTCCAATTAAACTCTAATAATATTATTGTTAATAAAAAAGCTAAATTTGATAAAATTAAGAGTAATTATGTTTTTAAAGATCCTAAACATTTAATTGAAAAACAAAAACATGATTTATCATATTATATTAATAAAATTGAAGTTTTAAATCCACTATTAACACTAAAGAGAGGTTATAATATTTCTCGTGTTGATGGTAAAATTGTATCTAAAGCTAGTAGTCTTAAAAAAGATGATATTGTTGAACTTGAATTTGATGATGGTAAAGTAAATACTAAAGTATTATGAGGTGTTTTATTTTATGGAAAAAAGTTTTGAAGAAAATTTAGAAGAGTTAGAACTTATTGTTAGTAATCTTGAAAATGGAGATATTCCATTAGATGATGCTATTGAAGAATTTAATAAAGCAATGATTTTAATTAAAAACTGTGATGAAAAATTAAAGAATGCTGAAGAATCAATTGCTAAAATTGTAGATGAAAATGATGTTTTAAGTCAATTTGATGCAGATAAAGAATAAACACTTTTCATCCTTATTTTTAATTTTTTTTATAAATTGTTAACTATTTTTTTATAAACTTCTATTTTTATTTAATTTTTATATTTGAAACATGATTTAATTTTATTTTGTATATATACGAACAAAATATATGTAATTAGATATTTTTTATTCTAGATTCTTTTTAATTATCTTTAAAAAACTTTATAAAATATTATCAATAGATTATTATCTATCAAAATATATTTTGATAAGATTGAGGATTTAAAAACTTAATTTAGTGAAGTGTTGATGTTATCAACAATCCTGTGTTTTAAAATCCAATAAAAAAAATACTTTGAATTTTATATTAAAAAATAGAAAAAACAGGGGATAAAATCTTATTTTTCAAATATAAAACTTCAAAAGAATTCTATAGATAAAAAAAGAGCTTAAATAATAGCCAAAATTTTTTAAAAGGTGAAATTAAAAAATGAGTTTAGGTAAAGAATCTAAAATCATAATTATTGTAGTTGCTATTATAGCAATTATTGTAATAGCTGCAGCAGCACTAAGTATGAGTGGCATGTTCGCTCCAACTGTTGAAATGTCAGAATATGAATTTGAAGGTTGTAGTATGGTTATTCCAAATGACACTAATGTTTCATATTATCCAACTGAAAGTAGTGGAATTGAAATTTTAACCTGGAACTTTGATTACTACAATGAAACTGGTGAAAATGCAGAATCTGATTACATTGAATTTGAAGTAGTATCTGGATCTAGTTTAGTTTCAGAATCTACATACATACAACGTAAAGTTGCAGATGGTGCTGTAAATATGGGTAAATATGGAGAATGGACAATATTAGATATTTCAAATATGAGCTATGATTCTGGAGAATATGTATACGCAGGTGACTACTTCTTAGTATCTAGTGACAGTTCCCATATATACGAACTCAACGGAGATAATTTAGATTTCCTTAAACAAATGGCAGACTCATTTGTTAAAAAATAAATAACTAAATTTTTAGAAAAGGATTAAAAGATTTTTTTTAATTCTTTTCTTTATAAACTATTTTTTTGGTGGTTTATTAAAATGTATATTAGTGATTATGTAGCTAATCAGGATGAATTAAATAGTAAAGTTCAAGAGTATAGTCTTCTTAATTACAAGATGGACGTTATGAGTCAGGATTTTGCTATTCTTAAAAAAAGGAATATTGGTAGAACAGCTACAATTGTTCTTATTATTTTAGCTATCATATTCTTCCCATTAGGTACTGCAATAGTTTTATTATATTATTACACTCGTGAGATGTATGAAGTGCATGTTGAGATTAGTCCTGAGCGTGCTGGTGAAACTGTGCCTTATATTCCAAATCCTGAGATTATGCCTTTAAAAACTAATTCTCAAACAACAACTCAGAATACTAATATGAATAATAATAATGATAATGTTGTTAGTGAGGAGTATTCTGTTAAAGAAGATCCTGTTGTTGGGGAAGTAGCTTCTTCTAATAATGTTGTTAGTGAAGCAGAACCTGTTAATAATGATAATTTTTCTACTGGTAATGTTAATAATAATATGAATCAGTATCAGTTATTATCTCAGAAGAAATCTGTTGGTATTGCTGTTTTATTATCTTTCTTTATTCCAGGTTTAGGATTTTTATATATTAAGGAGATGGAGCAGTTCTTTGTATATTTCCTTTCTTATTTTGTAATTCTTATTATTAATCTTACTATTGTTCCTATGTTTGATTTAGGAATATTAAGTTTAATTATAAGTATTGTTCTTTTTGTTCTCTGGCTTGTTCAATTAATTAGAACTTATCAGACTGTAAGTGAGAAAAATAATAATATTATGATGAAGATTATGCAACAAGGATAAATTTCTTTATTTTTTTGGACAAGATATTTTCTTGTCCATTTTTTTCTTTTTTTAATTTTTTTATATGTGAATCTTATACCTTTATATACTAACACTTGCATATACAAGTATAAGTATTTTTTATAAAGGAGTAAAAAAATAAGATGACAGAACAAAACATAGATATAATAACAGGAGACCCAAAAAAAGCAATAAACAAACTTGCAATACCTCTAATAGCAAGCATGTTCCTAATTTTCGCAAACAACATAATAGACAGCGTATGGGTAGCAGGACTAGGATCACAAGCACTCGCAGCACTAGGATACATAACACCACTATTCATGATACTAGTAGGAATAGGAAACGGAATAGGAGCAGGAGCAAACTCACTAATCTCAAGATACATCGGAGCAGAAAACAAAAAAGCAGCAGACAATGCATCACTACACTCAATAATACTAAGCATAATAATCTCAATAATAGTAACATTCATAATCCTCATACTACTAAAAAACATACTCCTAATAATGGGAGCAAGCAGTGTACTTAACTACGGAATGGAATATGGAGTAATAATGTTTGCATGGTCATTTGCAGTACTAATCCCACCAATAATAGCAGGAGCATTCCGGGCAGAAGGAGACATAAACAAAGCAACAATACCAATGGCACTAACAGCAATAATCAACATCATATTAGATCCAATATTCATATACCAATTTAACCTAGGAATAGCAGGAGCAGCATGGGCAACAGGAATCGCAGCACTAATAGGTCTAATAATAATGCTATACTGGATTTTCATAAAAAAAGAAACATACCTAACCTACGATTTTAAAAACTTCAAAAACCAACTAAGCATGTACAAAGACATACTCGTAGTAGGTATCCCTGCAAGCCTAGAACAACTAATAATGGCAATCCTAGCAATAGTAGTAAACTACATGCTAACACTAACATCAGGACCAACCGCAGTTGCAGTATATACGGCAGGATGGAGAATAATATCAGTTGGAATATTACCTGCAATAGGAGTAGGTACAGCAGCAATATCAGTAGCAGGTGTAGCATACGGTGCAAGAAACTTCGAAAACCTAAAAGTAACAATAAGATACAGTGTAAAAATAGGTTTAATAGCATCAATAATAGTAGCAATCCTAATAAATGTATTCTCAGGACAAATTGCATATATATTCGCATATTCAGAAACAAGTTCCAGCCTACTCCCACTAATAAGTAAATTCTTACAAGTAATGTGCTTATTCATCTTATTTGTCCCATTTGGTGCAAGTGCAGGAAATGTATTCCAAGGACTAGGAAAAGGAACAACCTCACTAATACTAACAACACTCAGAGAATTTATCTTAGTACTAATATTCGCATACCTTTTAGGATTCACCTTCAACTTAGGAGAATATGGAATATACTATGGAATGTTACTTGGAGGCCTAGTTGGATCAGTAATAGCATACATCTACATTGAATACTATGTTAAAAAACTAATCAAAGGTGAAATAATTGTCAAAAAATTATGAACACCTTACACCAACAATTGGTTACATCCTCAAAAAACACAACAAATACATAAACAACAAAATAAAAGACTACAATATAACCTTTGGCCTACATCCAATACTAATTGAAATATATAAAAAAGAAAATATAATCCAAGAAGATTTAGCAGAAAAACTATACTTAAACGAAAGCACAGTAACCAGAAACCTTGAAAAATTAGAAGAAAAAGGCCTAATAATAAAAGAACAAAACACAATAAATAAAAGAAAAAAATATTTAAAATGCACAGAAAAAGGAGCAGATATTGCTGTAAATCTTTTAAACTTAGAAGATGAATGGGAAGAAGAATTCTATAAAAATCTAGATAATACTGAATTCGAAACATTAAAAAAATTACTAAATAAATGCATTCAACAAAAATATATATAAAATACACATTATATAATATAACTTTGATAGAAAAAAATATGCATACCTATTTTTTGGTGATAAGTTGAAAAAAATCATAATAATCTCAATACTACTTCTAGTCTTTGCAGCCATCATTATTGGAGGCAGTATAAATAATACTCCTGGGATTAATAATATAAACCCAAATAATGATGTTTCTAATGCAATATGGGTTTGGGGAGTTGACATGTATGATATTAACTTCACAACATTACAAGAATCACATATTGACACTATATTCTTAAACTATGCTGCAGTTGATTTCTATGGTGAAGATAATATTTCCAAATGGATTCAAACTGCAAATAATAATAGAGTTAAAGTCCATATCTGGATGCAAGTCCTTTATAATGATGACTTTGTAAACCCCTTAAACAATGGTACACTTAACATAGAATTATTAAAAAATAATACTGAAGATGCACAAAGATATGCAAATATTACAGGAGTAAGTGGGATTGTTCTAGATTATATAAGATATCCTGGAACTGCTAGTGAAAATCCTGGAGGAAGTCAAGCTATAAACTTCTTTGTTGATAATTTAACTAAAACAATTAAAAATGTTAATCCTAATCTTATAGTTTCAGGAACATTAATGCCTGAAGAAACCATGCTTTTAGTAAACTATGGACAAAACTTATCTAATCTTAGCAGTACCTTAGATTATATTATTCCAATGATGTATAAAGGAAATTATGAGCAAAATGCTACATGGATAGAATCCACAACCCAATATTTTGTATCTAATTCTGAAGGTGCAAAGGTAATTATAAGTTTACAAACCTATGATTCAGATTATAATATTACAGAACTCTCCTCAGAGGAATTTACAAATGATATTAATGCAGCATATGCTGGAGGAGCAGGAAATATTGGTATATTCCGCTATGGTTTAACTAATCTTGAAAATCTAGATAATACATTAACTATAACAAATTTTATTAATACTAGATTACACTCATTAACTAACCCTAAAATATAAAAAGGGAGATTAACTATGAAATATGAGAAACTTGGAAATTCAAATTTAAAAGTAAGTAAAGTATGTATGGGATGTATGGGATTTGGTGATCCTGAAAATGGGATGCACACGTGGACTTTGAATAAAGAAGAATCCTCAAAAATAATAAAACAAGGATTAGATGAAGGTATAAACTTTTTTGATACTGCAATAGGATACCAGAATGGTACTAGTGAAAAATATTTAGGACAAACATTAAATGAGAATATTTCTCGTGAGGATGTTGTTGTTGCAACAAAATTCTTACCAAGAACCGAGGAAGAGATAAAATCCAATGTATCTGCCCAAGAACATATAAATAAAATGGTAAATTTAAGCCTAGAACACTTAGAAATGGATTATATAGATTTATACATCTATCATATGTGGGATTATAATACACCAATATATGATATTCTTGAAGGTTTAAATCAAGTAATAGAAGAAGGAAAAGTTAAATATATTGGAATTTCTAATTGTTTTGCATGGCAACTTGCAAAGGCAAATGCATTAGCTGAAAAAGAAGGATTTCATAAATTCATTTCACAACAAGGTCATTATAATTTAATTTTCCGTGAAGAGGAACGTGAAATGATACCTTACTGTAAAGAGGAGAATATTGGTTTAACACCTTACAGTTCACTTGCATCTGGAAGATTAGCACGTCTTAAAGGAGATTCAAAACGTTTAAAAGAAGATGCTTATGCTGATTTAAAATATAAATCTACAGAAACAATAGATAATGAAATTATAAAAAGAGTAAATGAAATTTCTGAGGAGTATGATGTATCTATGACTGAAGTTTCATTAGCATGGTTACAAACAAAAGTCACATCCCCAATTGTAGGTGCAACAAAACCATATCATGTTGAAGGTGCTGTTAATTCCTGCAACCTAAACTTAACAAAACCGGATATAAATTATTTAGAAGAACTTTACATTCCTCATAAACTTGTTGGAGTAATGGCAGATAATAAACCACAAACAACAGATGATGATAAAGTCTGGGCTAAAAACACTAAAGGAAAACTAAACTAAAAAAAAACATTCTCTCTTTTTTTAATATATTGTTAAAGTATTAATGGAATTTGAATCTTCATAACCATTAATACCATCATAACTACAATAAACCATATAATTTCCTTTTGCAAGATTAATAGATAAACTAAATAATCCATTATAATCAGATACACAATCATAAGTTTTATTAAGATTATTTGACAATCTCACCAATGTAACTTTTATGTGTTGTCCTTGAATTGAAACATTATTAAAGTCTTTTAAGTATCCTTTGAAACTTTCCCCAGCATCTACTGGTTCATAAAAATCAGAACTCAGAATAAGTGTCCTATTTTTATTATTTGTTATATTAATTTTAACATCTTTTTTGGAGGATTTGTACATATTCACTCCATTATATTTAATATTTGCAAGATAATTTCCATATCCTAAATTAATAGGTAAATTAAATTCTCCAGTATAATCTGTAACTACATCATAAGTTTTACTAAGTCCATTACTTAATCTTGTTATTTTTATTTCTATATGTTGTCCACTAATACCCTCGTTTAGATTATCTATTAATTTTCCACTTAAATTTTTATCATCATGGAATGTTTTACTTAAATCTGATACATTAATACTTGTAAGTATATACTCTGTAATGTTTATATCACTGTTTTCCAAGTAGATTGTATTATTATTTATTGAATTAAAGATAAAATATCCTGTACTGTTGTTTGTGTAGATATTTATTCCTTCATTTGCATTATTTTCCCCAAATTTGGAGTTTGATAAGTATATTTCTGTATTTCTAATGTATATTGCTCCACCATATTCTGCAGTATTAGATGTGAAATCTGTGTTATTTGTATTTAATTTTCCCCAATCAACATATATTGCTCCTCCATTACTATTTGCAGTGTTATTATTAAATTGATTTTGGTTTATTGTTAGGTTTCCTCGGTTAAATATGGCTCCTCCGTGTGCATGGTATCCTGCAGAATTAGATGAGAATATTGTATCTGTTAATTCTAGGTTTCCATTATTATCTATTGCACCTGCACTTTGTATTGCAGTGTTTTCTGTAAATTCACATGATTGTATAATTAGATTATTGTCTGTGTCTATTGCTCCACCATAGTATGCATTATTTTTATTGAATTTGGAGTTAATTAAGATCAAATTTCCATAATTATGTATTGCTCCACCATATCCAAAGCCATTTGCAGAATTATTAGTGAAATTGGAATTTAAGACTGTTGCATTGCGATAATTATAGATAACTCCACCATAACCATTTACAGTATTATCTATAAATTTAGAATTATCTATATTTAGTATATTTTGATTATATATTGTTCCTCCATATTGTTTTCCAGTGTTTTGTTTGAATATTGAATTGTTTATTGTTAAGTTAATTCGATTGTATATTGCTCCACCATATTGTGCACTATTATTAGTGAATGTGGAGTTGTTTATTGTTAATTTTCCATAATTGTATATTGCTCCACCATATTCTCCAGTATTATCTATAAAGCTTGTGTTTTCTAATATTAAATTATTACTGTATGTTGTGAGTGCTGTATTTTTACTGTTTGCAAATATTAATCCGTTAATTTTAATATTTTCCCCATAAATGTTGATTGTTGAATCATTATCATTGAATTTTATTATTGCATTTTTTCCATTTATTGTTAGTCCATTTGTACTTATATTCTGTATTGGTTTATTGTAGGTTCCATTTGTTATGATTATTGTATTGTTTTCTTTTGCAGATTCTAATGCTGAGTCTATATTATTAAATGGACTATTTTCTGTTCCGTTTCCATTAGTATCACTATTGCTAACATACCATGTATTAGTTGTGTCTTGTGCAGATATTGGCATTATTACTGAAATAATGGTTAAAATTAGTATTAGGATTAATATTTTTCTTTTTACACTCATAATTTAACAAAATCCTCTAATATTTATTCTTTATTTAGTAATTTTATTTAATTACATTATTTAATTTTTATATTAAGGATAAAATTTTTTTCAAAAAAAATGTGAATATTAAATTATTGATTAATAAAAACTCTTATACAATAAATTTAATATATTTTAATATTTAGAAATAAATAACATAATAAAAAATTTTAGGGCTAATAATATGGATAATAATTTTATATATAATGCAGAAGAAGATAATTTAGAGGATTTTATTGATTTAAAGTTTAAAATTGAGAATCCTCATTCTCTTAAATACTCCTCTGATGAGATAGATTCACGTTTTAATTTTGAAAATGTTTTATTACCTAATGCAAAATATAAGGCATGTGTTTTAATAAATGAGGGTGTTGGTGTTGATGATGTTGTTTTTGGAATAGGAATGGATAATAAAATAGAACCTAATTCACTTAAAACTGAATTAATTGATGATGGTTATCTTGTTGAAGGATTAAATCGTGACGATTTGAAATCTAAATATGAGAATTATAATCCTAAACAACTTAAAAAAATTCTTAAAAAACACAAGCTTAAACGTTCTGGTTCTAAGGAGGAGCTTATAGAACGTTTAGCGGAAAATATTCCTGAAGATGAAATTCCATTTGATACTTATAAATTAACACCAAAAGCTCATGAATTATTAGAAGATGAGGAGAGACTACTTTTTATTGAGTTATTAACTCGTTATATTTATGAAGAGTTTAAAGAATATTATCCTGAGGGTGACTTTTTTACAAATGTTTTTGATTTTCTTGAAAAACATAGATCTCTTGCAATAGAAAGAGAAGATCATTTTGCATTTGTGGATAGTTGTGTTTTTAATGCTGGAGTATTAATGTATACTGATGATTATTCTAAAGCTCTTTATTGGATTATTGCTCGTTTTATTTTTGGCATCAATTATATATTTTTAGATAGTAAATATTATCCTACGTATGCACCAATTGATTCTGATTCTTGTGACATTTTACACACAATTGGTAAAGAATGTACAATGAAGGATGTTAAAAATACCTTTGATAAAGTTTATGAAGAGTTAGATTTTGAATATAAAGTTCCAAAAGAGATAACAAGACAAATAGTTGAAAATGTTGTAAATGATGTAGAAATCAATAATATTCTTTATGATCTTGGAAAATATTATATGGAGCATTCTAATGAATAAACATTAGATTACAGACAAAAACTAGATATTAATTTTATTGAACGGGAAAAATAACAAATATCTTTATCAAGTTAGTTTTTAGATTTCTAAAGTGGTATTTTTTTATTATTTCTTCAAATTCCTTACTAATCAATTTCATTAATTATTTACTTTTTTGATTTTTATAATTAAATTTCATCATATTTAAGAAAATCTATAATGTTTATATGTTTAATACCTCTTTTTGAATAATCTTCTGTATCCATACTTAGAATATATTTATCATAATTATCATCAATCATTAATAAAGGTTTGAATTCACGTTCCTGAGTATTTTTATTTTCTAGTTTATAAGAAACTTGAATATAAATAAAATTTCCATATTTTTCACAAACAAAATCTACTTCTTTATTGTTAATATCTCCTACTTTAACGTCATATCCTCTTCGTAATAATTCTATATATATTATATTTTCTAGTAAATTTGTGTATGCATCTTGATCGTGTCCTACAATTGATTGATGAAATCCATGATCTGTTAAATAATATTTTTCATATATCTTCAAAACATTTTTTCCTTTTAAGTTAAATCTCTTTGCTTTTAAAATGAAAAATGAATCAACTAGATAATTTGCATATCTTAATATTGTGTCTTTTGAAACTTTTCTTGCAAGATTCTTAAAAAAATTACTTATACTATTAGCTGAGAAGGTTTCACCAGTAGTATTTATCAGATAATATGTAAATCTCTCAAACATGTCACTATTTTTAATTTTATATCTTGTTATTATGTCTCTAAAGATTATTGTGTTAAAAATATCTGTTAATGCAGCAAGTTTTGATTCCTCATTTTTAAGCGGTAAAATTCCAGGCATACCTCCAAATTTCATAAATTCATCGAATATATCATTTTCAGTATCTTTATTAATAGTGATATTTTCTATTTCCTTTTTGTATTGCAATATTTCTCTAAATGAAAATGGATATACATTAATTAATACATATCTTCCAGTTAGTATTGAAGATAAATTTGTAGATAAAAATTGGGAATTAGATCCAGTAACATAAATATCAGAGTCTAAATCTACACGATATCCATTAATACTTTTTTCCCAATCCTCAACTTCTTGTATTTCATCAAAAAATAGATAAACTTTACCGGTTATGTTTTTTGTAAGGGATAAAACTACTTCATCTAATTCTTTAGAGTTTTTAATATGATTATATTTTAAAGATTCAAATGATATGTATATAATGTTTTCATTTGGGATTCCTTCATTTATTAACTCATTCATAAATGTTTTTAGTAATGTTGTTTTTCCACATCGTCTAATACCAACAATTACTTTAATAAAGTCTATGTTTTTAAATTCATTTAATTTATCAATATATAATTGTCTTTTTATCATAAAAAACATCCCCCATATCTAATTCTATTAAATTCATGGATTATTTTAATTTTATTTAGACTTGATATTTTTTTATTTATTATTATCTGTATTTTAATATAAAAAATTTGTCGTATAGTATCCAACAAAATTTAGATTTTTAGATTTTTGTCGTATAGTATCCAACAAAATTTAGATTTTTAGATTTTTGTCGTATAGCATCCAACAAAAAATATCATTAAACATTATAATAATTAACCCTTTATATACTATCAAACATTATAATTTAATTTTATTATCTATGCTAATTTATATTACATACACCATTATATGCAAAATATCAATTACAGGCCACATATTTAGATAATGGCTTTTAAAAGAAAAGGAGAAAAATAACGAATTAATATAAAGTTAGTTAAGATATAATAAATATAATATAGAAATATAAAAATAAAATTAATGTTATAATAACATTTTGAATGATTTATAATTATACAAGAAGGGGTTTTAATAAATGACACTAAATGAATTATTTGGATTCAATAATAGGATAAAAATTTTAGAAGAACTTGTATCAAATTGGGATTCATTTTTAACTGTTGATGAAATATCCAGAATGTCTGATGTTCCTGTTGAAGAGGTTTATAAACATTTGGAACAATTAGATGAAATAGGAATTATAAAGAATAACAAACAAGATCATGATATGTTTAAATTAAATCCTGATGATAAAAGAGCGATATTTTTATCTTTAATTGAATGTGACGAAGTAATAAGGCAAAATGATTTTAATTTAAAAACAAATTAGAATATCAATTATTATAATAATTATAATTTAATTTTATTACCTATGTTAATTTGTATTTTATATACATATGTAATATAATTTACAATACGGAAAAATAAGGAATAATAAACAATAGATTTGAAATTAAACCCTCATAAATTATTATATTATTTTAACTTTCACACATTTTCAGAGATGTAATTACTAAAATAGAGGAATAAAATCATGCACATAGATATGAACATTAATGAAAATAATAATGATATATTTGATGATTTTTTAGATATTTTTAAAAAGTTTTATAATTCTGTTAAAAATAAATTCACAAATTTTAGTGATATGACTCTAGAAGATTTCATTGATAAATATTCTAATGATGACGAGTTTCTAAATCATTTAAAATCTATTAAAAATTCATTAAATGAAATTTCGAATATGATGAAACAAATTAACTTTGAATATGATGAATATTACAATTTTGCATCAATTAAAAAAATGATTATATATATTGTTGATAATCTCGAAAAATATTTTTACTATTCATCTTTTATTATGTTGCTTTTAGAAAAATTCGAGGATTTAATTATTAAAAAAAAGTTATTAAATGATTATAATAAAGAATATGAAAATTTTGATACTTTTCTGTATGAACAGGAAGATTATTTCTACACTGAGATTTTTGATTATAATTCCAAATATGAAGATATACTAGTTAAAGTAACCAATATACTGGAGTAACCCAATGAATATTTTTTCTGTATTGATCCTTTAAATACCTGCTCCTAAAAAAAAACAATACAATTATAAATTTATACTTTGGTATCAATTATTATAATAATTAATCCTTTATATACTATTAATTAATATAATAATTAGCTATTTATATACAATCAATTAATATAATAATTAACTATTTATATACTATCAATTAATATAATAATTGATGGTGAAAATTATGAACGAATA
>CAYSIF010000016.1:0-28637 GCA_964431035.1 uncultured Methanobacteriaceae archaeon
AAAATAGAAAAAAATAAAACAAAATAAACAAATAAACTAATTTTACACAAATGCCATAACAACTTTACACTATCTGTTGATGGGGGAAGATGATATTTTTTTTAGTATAAAGTGTTGCCGTTTGCATCCATTCCTACTATTAGTGGACCGAAGTTTTCAACTTTTAATTCCCATAGTGCTTCTGGTACACCTAAATCTAGCCAGTTTACATCTGTTACTTCTTTTACTTTATCTACATATAATGCTGCACATCCACCTGTTGCTACTAAGTATAATGCTTTGTTTCTTTTTAGTGCTTCTTGTACTGTGTCGTCCATTCCACCTTTACCTATGATTATTTTTACTCCTTTATCTAGGACATCTGCTTGGTATGGGTTCATTCTCATACTTGTTGTTGGACCTACAGCTACTATTTCGTATTTGTCGTCTTGTTTTTTTATTATTGGTCCTGCGTGGAATAGTGCTGAGCCTTCTAATTGGAATGGTGTTTCTTGCTCTAGTATTCTTTTATGTGCTTGATCTCTTGCGGTTATTATTGTTCCTGATATGGATACTATATCTCCGGCTTTTAGTTTTGTTAAATCTTGGTTTTGTATTGGTGTTTTTAATTCTATCATTAATTTTCCCCTTAATAATTATTCTTATACAATTAAATATTTTGTTTTTTTATATAATATTTTTATTATATGATTAATATAGTATAATTTAATATATTATAAATTAATATAAAATTTATTTTCATTATAAAAATTTTTTTAATATTTTTTGGAGTCGTATAAGCGTTATGTCAAGTATGAGTAAAGTTGCTAGTTTGTCTAGATTTATAACCACACTTCCTACAATGAAAACTAGTTTACCTTTAATTGTTATTCTTAGTGCATTTATTGGTATTCTCATTATTTTAATTGAGCCTTTAAATATTAGTTTACCGTTTAAATTTTTATTTGGAGTTATTGCTGGTTTTATAATTTTTGGATTAAGCACTATTTTTAGTGGTTTAATTACTAGTGTGGCTGTTAGTAAGCTTAATGGACTTAATATTAAAAAGAAGCATGGAATTTTCTTATCATTATCTAGTTTATTTATTATTATTGTTTTAACCTTATTCTTTATTATTATAAGCTTTTTTACTAATGATTTGATAATTAGTAGTATTTATCTAAGTTGTGTGATGATTTTTGGATGGAATTTCCTTGTTATTTGGGGCGTAAGTAATTTAAATGTTATAAAATCTGCATTAATTGGATTAATTCATCCTTTACTTGTTATTTTGTTTTTAACAATAACAGGCCAATTATTACATATAAGTTTTATAATTACTATCGGAGTGGTTGGAAGTTTAATTAAGTTCTTTGTTGGTTGTATTATCATGTTCGCATTTTTATACATTTTTGTTAATACTTTAAATGCACCAATGAAAAACAATCTTGGATATAATGGGACAGAATTATTAAGTTTCTTTATTGCACATATGAATGATGGCTTAACATATCTTGAAGAATTATTTGCTAGTGTAGGAGAAGATATTGATACTCTTGTTGGCATAATAAGTTTTAAAGATGAAGAGGATAATATTAAAGCATTATTTTTAAGCCCATCAGTACATCCAGGACCAATTGGAGGTGTTGGTGGAGCCAATATGCCAACAATCCTTGCAAATAAATATGATCATTTTACAATGGTAGCTCATGGACCTTCAACACATGATTTCAATCCAGTAAGTGTTGATGAGATTAATAAAATCACAGAAGCTGTTGATAAAGGATTAAGTGAAATAGAATACAGTGCTAAAGCAAGTAAATTTAGAAGATACAATCATAAAAAAGCAAATATTGGTGTTCAATTCTTTAATGATGGAATGTTTATGTTATCTACTTTCGCACCTTCTGGAAGTGATGATATTGAATTCAGTACAGGTTTAGCAATGATGATTAAAAGTCAAAAACATTGCCAAGTTAAAAATAGTATTGTTGTAGACTGCCATAATAGTTTTAATGTTGAAAAAGGTGAAGTATTACCTGGAAATCCTGAAGTATTCCAAATATTAAATGCAATAGAACAAATAGATACTAGTGAAGAGAAATATCCTATAAAAGTAGGTACTAGTACTAATAAAATGAGTGAATTAGACAAGACCCATGGTGTAGGAGAAAGTGGTCTTAAAGTTATTGTTATTGAAGTAGATAATCAAAGAACTGCTATTGCATTATTTGATAGTAATAATATGGAACTTGGATTTAGAGAAACTATAATGAATTCATTATCTGATTTACCAATTGATGAATTAGAAGTCTTAACTACAGATACCCATACAGTTAATACTCTTTCAAGAGGATATAATCCAATAGGCATAACTGAAAAAGATAAAATAATTGAATATTTACGTGAAGGTATAAGTGAAGCAATAGAAGATTTAGAACCAGTAAAAGCAGGTACAAATATTAAGAAAATTAAAGGATTAAAAGCATTTGGTGCTAATAATAGTGTTGAGTTAGTTTCAACTATAAGTTCTATTGTTGTTGTAGGTAAAAGATTATTCCCATTAATTTTTATTTTAACCTTATTATTTGAAATTATTTGGATATTCTTATTATAAAGGTTTATATACTAATTATAAATAAAATTATATTAGTATTGATATTTTAAATTAAGAAATAACTTTAAAAAAAATTATAACAGTTTTTTTTAAAATATTTGAGGTAAAAAATGGGAGAAACAGGAAACATTTTTAAAGGATTTTTACTTATAGCTATTGGGATTATTGTAATCTATGAAAGCTACATTTATAATCTTTTAGATATTATATTACTAGCAGGAATTATCCTGTTATTCGTAGGACTAGCCCTACTATTTATTGTACTAACTGGAAGAGATATTCAAAATCAAGACACACTTTACAATCAAACTGTAAACACTTTTAATCGTCAAAGAAATAATATTGGTCAAGAAACAAGAAAAATCGTTTCAATGGATTCTAAAAACCCAATTAATAATAACGAATCAATATTTACAAATATTAACAGACAGTTTGCAAGAAAATATAATCCTGATGTATCTGATGAAATCTATATAACTCCCGAACATGATAATAATCCTGAAACCCCTAATTATGATTTCCAATATCCTGAAAATACTGTTATAACTCCCAAAACAGACAATAATCAAAATTCCCATAATCCAGAACCAACTATGGAAACTGTGGAAAATAAAGATGTTTTGAATGTTAATGAAGAATGGAGTAAAAATGAAGAATTAACCCCTATTCAAACAGAACATGTTCAAGACCTTCCAGATGATATTTATGAGGATTCTGAGGATTATGCATTCACTTCTAATTATGAACGTCCTGTGATGGTTACCCGTAAACCTAGAAAAAAAACAGAACATCGCAATGATGAATATGAAGCAATTGTTCCTCAAGATAGACGTAGAACTGCAAGCATTATAACTGAAGAAGATATAAAAGAAGATGACTTCAATGAGGAAGAAGTTATAGTTCCACAACATGATGTTAACCCACAAGATGTTATTGAACCAGAACCTCAAATCTTAGAAGAAGAGGAAGAACCTATAGAACCTGAACCAGTAGCAGAACCTGTAGAAGAAGAACCTGAAATCTTTGAGAGAGAAATTGAAGATGGAAGTTATGTAATCTGCGAACAAGGAATATTAACATCCAAAGAAGCATTTGAATTAATAGTTAAAAATGCAAAATCAGAAGTCTTATTAGAGGTTCCTAATCTTAAAGACTTAAGTATTAAATTCTTAACAGTAATAACCAAATTAAACACCCGTTTAATTATTCAAAAATTCAGTATTGAAGAAACATCATACATGTTACTTTTAACAGCACTAATTGAAAGAGGAATTGATGTTAAAGTATTAAATGTAGTTAATACATCTAATCTAATAACAGACGATTCACATGCATTAATCATATCTAAAAATCCTGAAGATGAAATGAACTACGGAGCAGTCTACACAGATGCAGAATCTGTTAAAATGATAAAAGAAGACTTTAATAAATCTTGGGAAATAGCACATGATATGCAAACAGAACTAGAAAATATGCGAAAAATGAAATAAAAATATTTTTAGGTGGTTTATCATTATGGACATAACATGGTTAGGACATTCAGCATTTTTAATAGAATCAGATGAAAATATAAAAATTTTAATAGATCCATTTATTAGTAATAATCCAACTTGTAACATACCAGTTGAAGATATAGAAGCAGATATTATCTGTATTACACATGGTCACAGTGATCATTTTGGTGATGCTTTAGAAATCTCACACCAATGTAATGCACCAATTATATGTATACATGAAATAGGTTTATTCTTATCTGAGCAGGGAATAGATAATGTTACTATGAACATTGGAGGATCTGTAAATGTTAGAGGTATACAATTTACCATGTTAGATGCTACACATTCCAGTGCATTAGATGTGGTTGAAGAACCTGTTACTGGTGGAGATCCAGCAAGTTTCATGATAACCCTTGAAGATGGTACTAAAATTTTCCATGCAGGAGATACTGGTTTGTATGGGGATATGAAAAATGTTATTGGTGAAATTTATAAACCAGATATTGCTATTTTACCAATAGGTGATAAGTTTACTATGGGTCCTTTCCCTGCAGCAGTTGCCGCAATGTGGATTAATCCAAAAGTAGTTATTCCTATGCATTATAATACTTTCCCAGTAATTGAGCAAGACCCTACTATTTTTAGCAACTTTGTAACTCAATTAAATCCAAGTATTAGAACTGTTGTTTTAAATCCTATGGAAACTTATGAAGTAGATATTGAAAAATAAAATATCTAATTCTTATTTTTTTTAATTAATATATTAAATATCGGATTTTAGAAAATCGATTATATTTAAATGTTTTACATATTTTGTAGAATAATCCTCATCATCTGTACTAATTATATACATATCATTATCATCATTAACTAATGAAAATGGTTTCATTTCTCTTTTTCTAGTACTCATCTCTCCAATAGTGTATGAAACTTGAATATATATTGTTTTATTATTTTTTTGGCAAATAAAATCTATTTCTTTGTCATATATTTTACCAATAGTAACCTTATAATCTCTTCTTAAAAGTTCAATGTAAACAATATTTTCTAATATTCCTGTTATATTATCATTATTATCTCTAACTATTGCTTGGTGAAATCCATGATCCATTAAATAATATTTTTCTAATGTTTTGAGTATATTTTTTCCTTTTAAATCATTTCGTTTTGCTTTTGATAAGAAGTAAGATTCTGTAAGATATGTTGCATATCTAAGTATTGTATCTGCAGATACTCTTCGATTTTGTGATTTGAAAAATTTACTAATGCTTGTTGATGAGAAAGTTTCTCCAGGAGTGCTCATTAAGTAATATGTGAATCTGTTGAATAAATCATTCTTTTTTATTTCATATTTGTCCATTATATCTCTAAGCATTATTGTATCATATATGCTGTTTAGTGATTCGATTTTATATTCTTCATCTAATTTTAGTAATCCTGGCATTCCTCCAAATTTTAAATATTCTTTATATATCTCTTTTTCATTTGTTGGTGTTAATTCTATTTTATCTATTTCTTTTTTGTATTGTAGGATTTCTTTAAATGAAAATGGATATATATTAATTACTATATATCTGCCTGTAAGTGTGCTGGCTAAATCGCTAGCCAGTAGTGATGAGTTTGAACCTGTAATATATATGTCGCAATCTAAATCAACACGATATCCATTAATACTTTTTTCCCATTCTTTAACATATTGTATTTCATCAAAGAATAAGTAAATTTTCCCTTCTATGTTTTCTATTAATTTGTATACTACTTCGTCTAATTCTTTAAAGTTTTTTATAGTATTATATTTTCTTGATTCAAGAGAAATGAATATTATATTATCTTTTTTAATGTTCTTTTTTTCTAATTCTTCAATATAATTTTTTAAAAGTGTGGTTTTTCCTGATCTTCTTATTCCCATTAATATTTTGACATAATCTTTATCTTTTAATTTTTCTAGTTTTTTAAGATATTTTTCTCTTTTTATCATTATTTTTCCCACACTTTATTTTTTTCTTATGTATACGATTAACTTTAATACTATTTAATTTTTTCTTATGTATACGATTAACTTTAATAAAATTTATTTTTTTCTTGTGTATACGATTAAATTAAATTATAAGAAGTCCAATAATTAGAATCTTGAATCTATAAATAAACAATCTAATACAGATTTAAACCGTTTAAGTTAAATATATATGCGAATAAAAAGTAATGATTTTATACGGAAGTATACTAGAGGTTTAATCATATGCAACCATTTACTAAACCTAAAAAGCGAATAGATGAAATTCATATTGAAGAAGATGTTTTAAGCAACATACTGTATTCTAGAAAATACACTAGTTTAGCCCAAAATAAAATTGAAGAATTCAATAATAAATATTTCAATGCATTAATTTCTTTAAAAGAATATGAAAATGATATAAATTTTGACAGTTATTTCTATAGACTTTATAATTTTTCAAATCAAATCAATGAAAAATTAATTATTACAAATGAACACAAATTAAAGCTAGTTTTAGCATCTATTGATATGGCAGATATAATTCTTAATCAAGGCATTAAAAATAAAGATTTAGAATATTTAACTACTGCATTTTATGGATTGAATTCTGATTTAGAATCACTAAACATATTTAAAAATTAAATAATATTCCTATTAATAACACTGTGAATTTAAATACAAAGAATTTCTATTTACCCTAATCCATTTTAGAACTCTAATAATAAATTAGACCCAAAGAAATTCTTATATTAGGACAATATTTAAATTTTAAAGGTTATTTTATTTTTTTATTTTGTTTAGGCGGAATTTTATTTCGTTAGGATCTATTATGTCGCATTTTCCGCTTGGTAGTACTCTTACTATGTCATCTATGTCTATTTCTTCTGTGTTTAGTGTGTGTTTTATTTTTTTGGCTAGTGCTTCTTTTTTTATGTGTCCTGGTTTTACTGCTACGAAGTTGTCTGTGTGTGCTGCTAGTGATTCTATTGGTCCTGCCATTATTCTTTTTCCTTCGTAGTCTACTATTCCTACTGCTAGTTCTAGTTTTGCGTTTCTTATGTAGTTTTTGTGTCCTCGTATTACGAATGATCCTTTGCTTAGGAATTCTCCTGATTGTGGTGTTTTACTTACTTGGTCTGGGTTTACGTAGTATACGTCTTGTGTTGAGTATCCCATTTGCCATGCGCTGGAGTATGATGCTGCGAATATTCCTGTTTCTTTTAGTATTTGGTCGTTTATTTCTTTTCCTTGTAGTTTTACGCTTATTGATGATGCTCCGTGTATGTCTGAGTGGAAGTATATGTCGTTGTTGTCTAGGTATTTTTTTACTACCATTTCGTTACTGTTTGCGTCTCGTCCTCCGATTACTAGTGTGTTGTCGCTTGTTAAAAACCATCGTAGTTTTTCGTACCATTTTAGTTCTTTTTTGACTCTTTTTTGTGGTGTGCTGATTTTTTCCATTTCTATGGATTTTTTTTCTTCCATTTCTTTTAGTTGTTTTTTTGTGTTTTCTATTGCTATTTGTGCTCCTTTGATTTTTCTTTTTGCTTTTTTGCTTTTTTCGTAGTATATTTCTGCGTTTTCGTTTATGGATATTTGGTTGTCTAGGTTTATTCTTGTTTCATCTATGTTTATTGTTAGGTGTCCTAGGTTGTTTAGTGCTTCGAATATTTCTAGGTCTTTTAGTCCTTCTTTTTTTGCTTTTTTGAGTGTTTTGTTTATGTCTTTGTAGGAGTAGTCTTTTTCTCTTCCGTTGTGTATTGTTTGTATTATTTTTTCTATTTGGTTGTAGTAGGTGTATATTAGTTCTCCTTTGTGTTGGCAGGATTCTATTGTTTCTTTGAATCCTTGTAGTGTTTCTTCTTGCATTTGTAGTCTTTTTTCATATTTTCCTACTTTTTTGTTCCATACTTTTTCTTTTTGGTTTGTTATTTGTTGGTTTAGGTCTTTGGAGTAGTATTCGTCTGCTGCTTGGTTGAATGTTTCGTAGTATGTTTTTTCGTATTGTTCGTATTTTTTTAGGTTTATTGGTGTTAGGTATTTGTTTTGTGTTTCTGTGTTTTTGCTTATTTGTGGTTTGAATTTGTCTTCTTTGAGTGGTTTGAATGTTTCTTCTAGTTTGTTGTATATTTTTTCTACGTCGTCGTTGTTTAAATCTTGGCATGGTGTGTTTTTGTCTATGTCTTCAGGTATTATTTCTTCTGCGTATAGTCCTCCTAGTCCGTTGCTTGCTAGTGTTCTTACTAGGTCGTTGGTTGAGTATCTTATGAGGTCGTTGAATTCTAGTAGGTTTATTTCTATTGGGTTGATTCCGTTTTCTGGTGGGAATTCGTAGGTTTTTTTGCTTGATATATCTCTGTCGTTTGTTCTTTTTCTTTTTAGTGGGAGTATTATGTTGTCTTCGTTGTCGAGTAGTATTATGTTTCCTTTGTCGAATAGTTCGATTATTAGTTTGTATTCTTGTTCTTTTTTTAGTGTTATTATGATTACTCTGTCGAAGTTGTGTTGTTTTATGCTTATTACGTTTGCTCCTCTTAGTCTTTTTCTTAGTAGCATTGGGAATGCTGGTGGTTGTAGTGGGTTTTCTATTGGGTATTGTGTGGTGTGTGTTCTTATTCCTGCTTGCATTACGAGGTCTATTCTTCCTGTTCCTGGTTTGTGGAATTTCATTACTACTGTGTCTTTTGTTGGTTGGTATGATTTGTCTACTCTTGTTCCTGTTAGTAGTTTGTTTAGTTCTTGGCTTATTGTGTATACATCTACATTGGTCATTGGTTTCATTGTTTTTCTTTTCCCTATTTTTTTGTATTTGTTTATTAGTTTTGGATTTTTTTATATAAATTAATTTTTTTTCTTTGTATATTTTTTTTGTTTTTTCTCTTTAGTATTTAATCTTATTAAAATACATAAAAGATTAAAAATTTAATAAGTTAAGAGCATAAGTTAATGTTTAATGAATAACTTATTTAATTATAATAATACATTTAATATAAAATAGAAAATATTAAAAAAAGATATACTGTAAAAGATTACAAACAATAATAAGTATAAAAACTAAATATTAAATAATATAATAAAACAAAAATAAAAGATATATAAAAAACTTAATGGAAAATAGATAACAATGGACAACACACCAAAAGTAACAACAATACATTTAATATTTGCAATAATTGCAGCAATAGCATCCACCGCACTAACATTAAACTGGATAGGAATAAAAAACGATGCAATAGCTGCACTAATCGGATTCGTATTACTCTACATAGCAGGACAAGTATCCGAAAAAGCAATAGACTATGATGAAGAAATGAAAGGATTTAAAAAATGGTTATGGAACGGAATAATACCATTCGTATTCCTCTGGTTCATGATATGGGTAATCCTATACAACTACTTAGGACCATTCCCACACTAAAAAAAAATTAAAATCTTTTTATACTCTTTTTTTCTATAAACTCTTTTTTTATTTCAAAATATGACCTTTTTTATCAATTTCACCTGCACGAATACGAGTGCTAGAAATAGGAATATTATCACCTGCTAAAACAAAACTAATAACAACAATATCCAACAAAGGCATACCTTTACTCTTTCTAATATTATTAATCTCAACAGCAGTAGGCTCAGTCTCCTCACTAACAACAATAGCATCAAAACTAGCATCACTAACTGTAGGACCAAAAGAATCATCTAAACGACTAATATGAAAATTACTATAATCATCAGATAAAAAATCATTAAGATTACTCATACGAACACTGCAAGACTCAATATCACCTTTATAACTAGCAAAATTATTAGAGGTAACACCAATCTCAACAAAGTCTCCAATTTCAAAAGCCTTACTTAATAACTTCCTATGCCCATAATGGAACTTATCAAAAGTACCACCTACAGCAACTTTACTATACTTCTTAACCATAAAAAAATAACCTAAAAAAAACTAAAAAATAAAAGAAAAAGATTTATTCCACATCTTCTTCTTCACGAATAAAAGTTCTTGTAATATAAGATAAAAATCTATCATTTCTTCTAGCAATAACACCTACAATTAAATCTAAAATTATAGGCACCCAAAAGAGTTTAGAAATATTTCTAACAAAAGTTTGCTTATAATTTAAACGAGGATTAGGTGTATCCACTTCCAAATAAAACATTCTTTTACCAATAGTTGCACTCATATTCTTCTCCAAAATTGTGAAATATAAAATCTGCACAATTGGTAAAACAAAAACAAAATAATGATAAATATCAAAAATGTAATAATAATTTGCAAATAAGAACAAAACATATGATATTATCCACATAAATGCTGTTACAACAAAGAAATCAACAACATATGCAAGTGCTCTTCTTTTAAAAAATTCAATTGCCATAAAATATATCAACCCCAAAAAAAATTTTATCCTAACTTTTTTAACAAACACGAGGTACTGGATCTGCAATTGGAGGTTCCATAATTCTTGTTCCACCAACTGGTGTTTCTACAAGAACATGCTTATCATTAGTTACCTCACCAATAATAGCCGCATTTTTACCATATTTATCCTTTTTAATAGCTTTTAAGATATCTTCAGCATCATCAGCTTTAACACTCATAACTACTTTTCCTTCATTTGCTACTTCATAAGGATCCATACCTAACATTTCACTTACTGCGTGAACAGCATCATTTACAGGAATATCTTCATCTTGTAATAATACTCCGAAACCGGATTTTTTACTCATTTCATTAATTGCGTTTGCTAATCCACCTCTTGTTGGATCTTTCATTGCATGTATTTCTCCAGCTTCTTTAGCTTTTTCAACAATATTCCACATTGGAGCAACATCACTTTTAAGGGTATCTGATTGGAATTCAATACCTTCTCTAACACTCATTAATGTTAGTCCATGATCTCCAACAGTACCTGTTATTATTATTTTATCTCCTTCTTCCATTCCAGAGTCTCTTATAGGTTTATCTGTTATTCCAATACCTGTTGTTGTTATTACTAATCCATCTAATTTATCAGCTTCCATTACTTTAGTGTCACCAGCTATTATTGCAGTGTTTGTTTCCATACAACAGTCATTCATAGATTTCATTATTTTATCTAATGATTCTATTGGAAAACCTTCTTGTATAATCATGGAATTTGTTATTGCTAATGGTTTTGCTCCCATCATCGAAACATCATTTATTGTTCCTGCAGCAGATATTCTCCCAATATCTCCACCAGGGAAGAATAATGGGTTTACTGTGTGTCCATCAGTTGTTACTACAACGTGTTGATCTCCTAATGGTATTGTTGCCCCATCATCTAATGAGTCTAAACCGATTCCATCATTTACGGTTTTATTTTCTATGTTTTCTAAAATTGTTTTTTTGATTAGTGTTTCCATGACTTCTCCGCCGGCACCATGGTTCATTCCTATTTTCATTTTTTAATGAATCCTCCAAAAAAAATTTTTTGATAAATTAGATTTTAATTTTTTATAAAAATTTTAAAACATTATAATATATGTTTTATTAATTTATTATATTTATTTAAATTGGAAAAAAATTTTATAAAAAAAAGATAGTCTTTAAAAAAAGATGAGTTGTTAAAAAAAAATTGTATAAAAAAATAATGTAGTATTTTAATATAAAAAAGAGTTAAAAAAAAAGATAAATAGTGTTTATTCTTTTATTAATACACCATTTATTACACCGTCTTGACCTGGACGGCTGGTTACTTTTGCGTTACCTTCACTAGTTTCGACGATTGCTCCTTTTGTTATAATGTTACGTCTTACGTAGTTTGGGTTTGCTTTGTTTTCTATTACATTGAAAACTTCAGCATTTTTTGCAGTGTTGGTTTCTGGGTCGATTAAGTTGATTGTGTTTCCTACAGCTAATCTGTTTTTGTAGTTTCCACCACGTGTTCTGATTTTTCTTAATCTTCTTTCACCAATTCTTGTTTCTGCTGGGTCTCTACCTAATTCGAATTTTCTTTTTCCACGCATTGATATGTTTCTTTTACCAGAAGATCCTCTGGTTGATTTTCCTTGACTTATTGCCATAAAATTACCACCGAATATTGTTTATTTTTGTTAAAAAAATCTTTATTTTAATTATTATGAATGAAAATTATTTTATTAATAATAAAGAATAAGTTTTGTATCTTAAAAATTAATTATCTAAAATATTAAAGAATATAAAAAAATATTTTTTTTATGTTCTTTTATGATGTAATAATATTAATTTAACATAATATATAAATATATGCCTTTATTAAAATCAACTAAAACAATAATTATATTTAATGCAAATGTATAATATAAGTTTATTATTATAATACAAAAATAATTAATCTAAGTATTATACTTTTCTAGGTTTAATATGACAATGGAAAGTCCAGAACAAATAAAAATTGAAAAAGAAATTAAAAGTAAAGCTCAAGAATTCCTAAAAAAGTTTAATGATAATCTTCCAGAAAGTATGGAATTGGAATACGAAGGTTTTTACAGAAGAGGATTCTTTTTAACAAAAAAAAGATACGCTGTAATCGAAGATGGAAAGATTATTGCAAAAGGATTAGAGCTAGTTAGAAGAGATTGGGCAAACATTGCTAAAAAAACTCAAGAAGAAGTTCTACAATCAATACTAAGCGAAGGTAATGTTGATAAATCATTAGACATTATTAAAAAAAGCTTAAAAAGAGTTAAATCTGGAGAATTAGAATTAGATGAATTAGTTATACATACACAAATTACAAGAAATTTATCTAGTTACAAACAAATTGGCCCTCACGTAATGGCAGCACGCATACTCCAAGAACATGGCCTAGATGTTCGAAGCGGCACCATAGTTCGTTACATTATAAAAAAAGGCAAAGGCCCAATAAGTCAAAGAGCCATACCCTACGAATATAGTGAAGGTGTAGAATATGATGCAAATTATTATATAAATAATCAAATCTTACCTGCAGTTTCACGTATAATGGAATCTCTAGGATATAATGAAGAACGCTTAGTTGAATATGCTAATAATGAGAGACAAGTTAGTTTAGATGAATTTTTCTAAAAAAAATAATAAAAAAGGTTGTTTTAATAGTTTATGACAGAAAAAGCTGTATTTTTTGATATTGATGACACATTACTTGATACTTCCCATTTTGCAGAAACTGCACGTCATGCAGCAATAGAAGCAATGGTTGAAAATGGATTACCATTAACAAGAGATGAAGCATACAATCTACTTAAAGAAATAATTAAAGAAAAAGGAAGTAATTACGATAAACACTTTAATGTATTAACAAAAAAAGTTCTTGGTAAAGAAGATCCATTTTTAATAGCATTAGGAATGACAACATACCACAATGTTAAATTCGCACTACTAAGACCATTCCCTAGAACAACAGACATCCTACTATATTTACGTGCAAAAGGATATCATTTAGGAGCAATAAGCAACGGTATAACCATAAAACAATGGGAAAAATTAATAAGATTACGAATACATAGTTTTTTCGATTCTGTAATAACTTCACAAGAAATCGGTATATCCAAACCAGATATAGGAATATTTGAAGAAGCAATGAAACAAATGAATTGTAAACCTGAAAAAAGTATAATGGTTGGAAATAAATTAGATATTGATATTATGGGTGCAGTTAATGCAGGAATGAAAGCTGTTTTAGTTAATTCAGAAATTACTGAGGAAGAAAAAGAAAAAATAAAAGATTTAGATATTGAAGTACTTAGTAATATTAGTGAATTAGATAAAATACTTTAAAAATCTTCTCTTTTTTTTATAAATCTAATTTTAATCCTATAGGACAGTGGTCTGATCCCATAACATCACTTAGGATGTATGAGTCTGCTACATTGTCCATGAATTCTTTATTTACAAAGAAGTAATCTAATCTCCATCCAACATTACGGTCTCTTGCTTTTGTACGGTAGCTCCACCAGGTGTAGTTTTCTCCGTCTTTGTTGAATTCTCTAAATGTATCTACATAACCATTGTCTAGGAATTTTGTAACCCATTCTCTTTCTTCTGGTAGGAATCCTGATACTTCTTCATTTGCTTTTGGTCTTGCTAGGTCTATTGGTTTATGTGCTGTGTTTACGTCTCCACATATTACTAGGTTTTTTCCTTCGTCTCTTAGGTTGTTAACATAGTCTAGGAATGCATCGTAGAAGTTCATTTTGTATCTTAGTCTTTCTTCTCCTGAGCCTCCATTTGGGTAGTAGATGTTTAGTAGTGTGAATTTTTCAAAGTCTAGTTGGAGTATTCTTCCTTCGTTGTCAAATTCTGGTATTCCGAATCCTTTTGATACATTGTTTGGTTCTTTGTTTGTGTAGGTTGCTACTCCACTGTATCCTTTTCTTTCTGCTTCGCTGAAGTAACTTGTGTATTCTGGTATGTTTATGAGTTTTTTTGGTAGTTGTTCTACATGTGCTTTTGTTTCTTGGATTGATAGTATGTCTGGTTTGTATTCAGTTAGCCATTCTATGAATCCTTTGCGGTGTATTGCTCTTATTCCGTTAACGTTCCATGAGAGTAGTTCTATCATTATTTTTCACTTATTTTAGTTTTATTCCTTTATCTAATGGTAGGTTTCTTAACCATTGTATGTCGCTTTTGTATAGCATTCTTATGTCTTCTAGGTCGTATCTTAGCATTGCTAGTCTTTCTATTCCGAGTCCGAATGCTAGTACTGGTACGTCTATTCCTAGTGGTTTTAGTACTTCTGGTCTGAACATTCCGGATCCTCCGAGTTCTATCCAGGAGTCTTTTTCTTCGAAGAATACTTCTGTTTCTATGCTTAGGTATGTGTATGGGAAGTATGCTGGTCTGAATCTTACTTGGTCGAATCCTAGTTTTTTGTAGAATTCTTTTAGTACTCCGAGTAGGTTTTGGAAGTTTATGTTTTCTCCTGCGATTATTCCTTCCACTTGGTGGAATTCTGGGAGGTGTTTGTAGCTTATTGTTTCTCTTCGGAATACTCTTCCTATACTGAACATTTTCATTGGTGGTTGGTTTTCTTTTAGGTATTTGGTACTTATTCCTGTGGTGTGTGTTCTGAGTACTGCTTGTCTTGCTACGTCTTCATCCCATTTGTAGTTCCATCCTTCACTTTTTGTTTCTCCACCGTTTTCGTGTGTTTGTGCGACTTTGTCTACTAGTTCTTGTTCTGGTAGGTCTACTGTTAGTGGGTTTTTAACGTAGAATGTGTCTTGCATTTCTCTTGCTGCGTGGTCTTGTGGTTGGAATAGTGAGTCGAAGTTCCAGAATGCACTGTTTAGGATGTCTCCGTTTGCTTCTGTGAATCCCATGTTTAAGAAGATTTCTCTTATTTCTTCCATTATTTTTCTTAGTGGGTGTTGTTTTCCTGGGAATATTAGTGGTGCTTCTGCTGTGATGTCGTATGGTCTGTATGATAGTTCTTCCCATTCTCCGGATTCTAGTTGTTCGTGTGTGAGTTGTGTTGCTTGTTCTTTTATTGTGAATCCTATGTCTAGTATTTTTTCTCCTAGTTTGTTTAATTTAAATTTGTGATTTGTGTGTTTGATTTCGTTTATTAGGTTTTTACGGTCTTTTAAATCTTTTAATCCTTGTTTTTCTTCATCTGTTAATTCTGATACATTGATTGTTCTTTCTTTTAATAGTTTTTCTAGGAGTTTTTCATCATTTCCTAATGTATCTTTACTGTTTTGACCGTTTTCTGTTATTGTTAGTGTTCCTTTTTCTATTTTTGCCCATTTTTTACGAACTAACCATCCTAGTGCTATGTTTATTTCGAATTTTTCTAGTCCGACTTTTTCTTTTAAGTCTTTCATTGGTAGTTCTTCTTCTTCGGCTAGGACGTTTAGTACTCTTCTTTCTGGTAGTCCTTTTTGTGCAACTGTTATTCCTTCGTCTGTTAGTTCTGCACTTTCATCAACATTTTTTATCATTGTGATGATGTCTTTGCTTGCTAGTGATCCTGCTGCACTCATTACTGATTTGATGTCCATGTTACTGTTTCTTGCGATTTCTTCTGGACTTGCATTTTCATCTTTTTCTAGTTCTTTCAGTAATTTTTTTTCATATACTGGTAATTCGTTGATTACTCCGTTGAGTATTATTGGTAAGACTTTTTCGTCTAGTCCTACTTTGTTTGCTAATACTTCTGCTCCTTTTGTAAATTGGAGTTCATCATCTATTGTTTTGAGTACATTTCTTATGTTTTTACCTGCGAAGAGTCCTGCTTCTCCTATTGCACTTAGGAGGTCATCATTTTTCTTGTTTTTTGTTTTATCTTGTTTTTTGTTTTCTTGGTCTTTTTCACTCACTATTAACTACCACACAAATTTTTAAATTAAAAAATTTATACCTTTATTATTTTTGTTCTGCTTCATTTAAAAAACTTAACATTATGCTTGCAGCAGTTAAATCTGCTGTTGTTCCTGGGTTGAAATTGTTTTCGAATAAGTGTTTGTCGAAGATGTTTGCTTGTTTTATGAATTCTTCATAGTTTTTGATTTTTAGTACTTCTTTTGCTTGTTTGCTTATGTCTTTTGCTGTATCTAATCCATATTTTCTGCTTATTAGTGTGTCTGGTACTTCTGAGAGTAGTGTTAGGAATGTTTTTACTGTTGCTTCGTTGGTAGTTGTGTTTTTGTTTAGTTTTTGGAATGTTTTGTATCCTAATGTAAATAGTGTTGGCATTTTATTTGTAAGTTCATATGCTAGTTGATCCCATTCTGATGAGATTTCCAGTACATCGAACATTGTTTGATTGTTTTTTCTTAGTTCTTCTTTTGCGTTTTCGCTTTGAACATCGTATTCGTCTTGTTCTCCCATTCCACCTGCATCTGCAATATTTATTGCACTGTATAGGTTTACTGCATCTTCAACTGTACTGTTTTCAAGTATGAGTCCAACGTTTTCTTGTATTTGATTGAAGTCTTCGCTTATTATTGTTGCTTGTGCTATTGGCACTTCTAGCATCATGATTCCTAGGTTGGTATTGTTTTTAATCCATTTATCGGTTTCACTTACTGCATCTAAAATGTATTTTCCAACTTCTGAGTTTGTAACTCCTTCTTTTTTTATGTGTTCTGCAGCATTTTCTATGGTGTCTCCGGTTACTACTCCACTTATTAGGAAGTCTTCAAATACCATGTCTGGGAAGTTGTTTGTTCTGTGAACATTTCCTGGTTTTGGATATCCGCTTACTTCGAGTACTGAGGATATTGTTGATATTTTGCTTATTAGTTTAGAATCTAACATATTACCATTATTTTTTTATTCTATTGTTTTTAGTAGGTATGGTGCGAAGTTTGTTATTATTAAATCTGCACCTGCTCTTTTGATTGATAGCATTGTTTCTAGTATTGCTTCTTCTGGAAGTACATCATTTGCTATTGCATTTTTAAGCATTGAGTATTCTCCACTAACACTGTATGTTGCAATTGGCATGTTGAAATTGTCTTTAACTGATTTTATAATGTCTAAGCATGGTAATGCTGGTTTAACCATTACAATATCTGCTCCTTCAATTATATCTAATTCAACTTCTCGTAATGCTTCTTTAGAGTTAGCTGGATTCATTTGATATGATTTACGATTTCCTTTTCCTGGTGCACTGCATGCTGCATCACGGAATGGAGCATAATAAGTTGATGCATATTTTGCTGAATAGGACATTATAATAACATCTTCAAATCCTTCTTTATCTAATGCTTCTCTTATTGCACTTACACGACCATCCATCATATCTGATGGTGCAACTATGTCTGCTCCTGCACGTGCTTGTGAAACTGCAACTTTAGCTAAATATTCTAAGGTATTATCGTTTAATACTTTAAAATCATCATCTCCATTTGTGGTTTCTTTTATTAAACCGCAGTGTCCATGAGATGTGTATTGGCATAAACAAACATCACCGATAACTACAAGATTGGTTTCTTCTTTTAGTTTTTTAATTGTTCTTTGCACAATACCATTTTGTTTAAATGCTGGTGTTCCAACACTATCTTTTTCTTCATCTAATGGTACTCCGAAGACTATTATTGATTTTAACCCATCTTTTTCTAGAGTTTTTGCAAATTCAACTGCATCGTTAACACTGTAACGGTATTCATCAGGCATTGTTGATATTTCTTCTTTGCATCCATCTTCTAAACCGTCTTTTACAAATATTGGGTAAATTAGGTTTTCTTTTAGTAATTTTGTTTCACTTAAGATATCTCTTATATTTTGACTTTTTCTAAGTCTTCTCATTCTTGTAGTTGGAAAATCCATGAAAAACAATACTCTCCTATAAAAATTTTATAATTAATTAATATTATATTATCTAATAAACCATAAGGTTTTTTTGTTATAATAATATTTTATATGTTTAATTTTTCATAAAATAGTATATACTAAATTTTTTTTAGGAGATTAGAAATTATAATGTCAAATACTACTGGTAAAATATTTCAAGTAACAAGTTTCGGTTCATCACATGGAAAAGCACTAGGGGCAGTTGTTGATGGTTGTCCTGCAAATTTAGAATTAAACACTGATGATATACAAGTTGAATTAGATAAGAGACGACCTGGAACTAGTAAAGTTACAACCAGTCGTAAAGAAGGAGATAAGGTTGAAATATTATCTGGAATATTTGAAGGCCGTACTGATGGTACGCCAATAATGTGTGTAGTTCATAATACTAATCAACATTCTAAGGATTATAGTAATTTAAAAGACACTCCACGTCCAGGTCATGGTGATTATGGATGGTTCAGTAAATATGGTAACTATGATTATAATGGAGGAGGTCGTGGAAGTGCACGAGCAACCATAGGTCATGTTATTGGAGGAGCAATAAGTAAAAAACTATTATCCCAATATAATATTAATGTAATCTCCCATGTAATCCAAGTAGGAGATATAAAAGCACCAGAACTTAGTATAGAAGAAATTTATGAAAATGTTAATAAAAATCCAGTACGTTGTGCAGATTTAGATACTGCAAAGGAAATGGAAGAATTAATACTTGAATGTAAAAGCCAGGGAGATAGTATTGGAGGAGTTGTTGAAACCATTGCAACAGGAATACCAGTAGGACTTGGAGAACCAGTATACGGGAAATTAGATGGAGAATTAGCTAAAGCACTAATGGAAATAAATAGTGTAAAAGGTGTAGAAATCGGATCTGGTTTTGAAGTTGCAAAAATGAGGGGCTCACAAAATAACGACGAATTTGAAATAGAAGATGATAAAATAAGAACACTAACTAATAATTCTGGTGGAATACTTGGAGGAATGAGTAATGGAATGCCAATAGTAACAAGAATTGCTATAAAACCAACACCAAGTATAAGTAAATCCCAAAAAACAGTAAATCTTAAAGAAAGAACAAACAAAGAATTAATTATTAGTGGACGCCACGATCCATGTATCTGTCCACGTGTAACCAGTGTAAGTGAATCTGCAACAAATATAATCCTAGCAGATCATATGATAAGAAGTGGATTTATACATCCAACAAATATTAAAAAATAAGATTAAAATTATTTATCAATTCCAAGATAGGAGTTTTTATCTTCTATTTTTGAAGTATAAATATCTCCATAATGTTTTCTTGTTTTTAAAACCGTGTATCTGGAATCACGAATATTATTTTCATTTATAATTACTGTTAAACCATCTACTGCAGCTATAGTTTTAACACCAGTTTCTCTGGTTATATATTGTGCTTCTTTTATTGGATTTTTATCAATCATTTTAAATCCAAAATGTGTCATAAAAGCTAATTTAGGTTCAACCTCATTAATAAGCTGAATATAATCATCAGAGCACATATGCCCACGTATAGAATCATCACCAGGTCTTAAAACACTTGCAATTAGAATATCTGCATTTTTATGATATAAATGTAATCTTTCAAAGTATTCTGTATCTGAAGTATAAGATATGTTAATTTTTTCAGCTCTTGCCTGGAAACCAACACCTGTTGGATCACCATGAATGGTTTTTGAACCACGTATAATAAGCTTATCTGTTTTTTTAACTTTTCCAGGTTTTAAAGTTAATACTTTAGAATTACTTTTATGATAATTACTTATTGCTGGACCCCATTGTTTATATCCATTACAGACACTTTCACTTCCAAAGATATAACCATTCTTTTTAGTCATACCACGGGTCATTGCTTCTATTAAGATTTCTGCATCATTATAATGATCTGTATGTGTATGTGATATGAATATTCCATCAATATTTGTTGGGTTTATACCAAATTGGTATGAGCGTATTAATGCTCCTGGACCTGGGTCAATATGATAATTACATCCCCCGTAATCATCTATTCTGAAGCCTCCAGTCATTCTTTTTTGGCTGATAGTTGCAAATCTACCACCACCAGATCCTAAAAATGTTAATCTCATAATAATTTTATTTTTATAGGTGGCAAAGTATTACATCACATTTTAATTCAGTGTTAGTTCGCTCTGTACATAATACTTCATCATAAATTATAACCTTATCACCTGTTTTAACATCTTCTGTTGTTTCATAGAACATTACGATTTTATCTCCAGGTTTTGCTAGTTCTTTCCAGTTATAATCAAAGGCTTGAACATTTTGTAAGAGTTTCACTTCTAATTGATTATCTGTGATATTTGTTATGAAACCTATTTCTCCCTCATCTATTATTTTTTGTGCCAGTTGTATTTCTCTTACTTGATCCATTCTTTCAGAAGCTAATTTTTCCCTAACTTTTGTAATTACATTTATTTCTCTTCTTATTAAATCATCTAAGTACTTTTGAGCATCATTTGGAGTGTATTTCTTTTGTGTTAAAACTACATCGAAATTATCTCCAATTGTTGGTGTTTGAAATGCTATTTCTTTAAGTATTTTTAGGAAAATATCCCCCATATATTTTAGGCTAAATGATGGTTTCCAGTATTTTTGGATTAATTGGTTTGCTATTTTCTTTGCATATGCATTTCCAAATACAATTATTCCACCTTTACCCTTATCAGAGGATACTTTTTCAGAACCTACTAATTCAATTATCTGATATCCGTTGTTAACTCCATAAATTCTTCTACGTTTAACTTCAATACCACGGGTTGTTACTTCACCCATTACAGCATCTTCAATATTTTTTATCTTTATAACATCATCAGATATTTTTATTGAAACTTGTAGCTGACTTGCTCTTGTATGTAATTCTTCATCAGTTCTAATTTTCCCACTATACAATTCTTCTTCTAATTTTTCACGGTTTTCTGTGTTTCCAGTGAACATTATTCTTCTTTTATCACTGACCATCACAGAACCTTTTTTACCAACATATGCAATTATAAGACTCAAAAAAATACAACCTCAATTTAAGAAAGTTTTATATAATATATAATTTTATTAGTATTTTATTATATTTTAAATTTTATAAAAAAAAGAAAAAACTATTAAACAAACACTAATAAAAATAGTTACATAAAAACTTTTTTTATAAAAAAAGAAGTATAATATTTTAAATTAAAATGAGGAGTTGTCAAGATATGGCAGTATCAGAAAAATACGAAGTATACAAATGTAACGTATGTGGAAATGTTGTAGTTGTAGCTACTGTTGGTGGCGGAGAATTAACTTGCTGTGGAGAAGCAATGGAAAAATTAGAACCTAGACAATTAGAAGAAGGTGGAGTAAAACACATTCCAGTTATCAAAAAAGAAGATGACAAAATTGTTGTAGAAGTTGGAGAAGTAAGCCACCCAATGGATGATGATCACTACATTGCATTTATTGAATTAATTGTTGGAGATAAAATATACATCGCATCACTAAACCCAGGCGATGAACCAAAAGCAGTATTTGATGTTTGTGCAGAAGTTGCAGATTGTAAAGCAAATGAATACTGTACAAAACACGGCTTCTGGAACTCAAACTAAATAAAAAAAATATTGAATAAAAATATTTTTTTACTATTTTTTTCTTTTTTTTAAAATATTTACTCTGAATTTCTTAATTAACTAATAATACTCTTTTTAAAATTTAATTAATAAATAAGTAAAATCTTATTAACTATCATTACCATATTTAAAACCATATTTAAATTAAAAGGTTTGATTTTATTATGGGACTATTTTTTGAAAATCCTGCTGAGAAAAGATTAAAAGATTTAACTGGCGGAAATAGATTAAAAAAAGAATTTCTTAACACATTAAAAAGAAATGGTTTAGATGCAAGTGATGGTCGTGAAATTCAACGAGTCATGAGACGAATAATAAGAGAGCGAAATATAAACCCAAATGCTGTTGAAAAATATCTAAACATTTTAATTGATTTAAGAATTAGAGAAAAAAATGGTAACTTCATTTGGGATGAAAAAATAACACTAAAAATAACAGAAGACAGTATCAATGGAGTAATCGAACCAGACTTAGGACATATAAGTTATGTAAGTACCGCAAACACTACAAAAAATGATGCAGAAAGGATTAAAAGAAACAGAGAAGCTGAAAAAAATAGGAAAAACCCTACTGGAAGAATACCATATAAACCTCCATTAAAAATAAGTAAAAAAATAGAAAGAGAAGCACAATTAAAAAGAGAACAAGAAGAAGCAAAGCAAATAAAAATAGAAGCAGAAGAAAGAGAAAAAGAATTAGAATTAATCGAAATAAGAAAAAATAGACCTAAAGAATCCCAAAATGATGCAGAAAGAATACGAAGAAATAGAGAAGCCGAAAAAATAAAATTAAACCCCTCAAAAAATAATACCTCCAATATATCTTCAAAAGACGAGTTAAAATTTGAAGAAAAAAATACTAATAAAGAATCTAAAAAAGAAGAAACCGAAAACGATGAAATTAAAAGATTAAAACGACTTTATAATCAAAAAATATCCAAAGGATACAATTTAAATTTCAAGTATGCATATGTAATCTATTTAAACACAATATATAACAATCCAACAAAAAAATTCAAAGAAGATTATGGAAAAGAATACGGAACCAATTTAGAGCAATTAATCCAACAAGCCAAAAAAGACAACTACACCAAAGAAGGAACCATAGCCACAACACTCAAAGGATGTAAAGTAAAAGATTTAAAAGCAATACTTAAAAAATTTGATTTAATAATCTCCGGAAGTAAAGATGATTTAATCGAAAGAATAACAACCAATATACCTGAAGAAGAAATTAAAATAGATTTCCCCGACGAATCAATAGAAGTTACTGAATCAGGACTAAATTTTATAAAAAAACATCCCCACATTATAATCTATGATAAAGACAATAATATAAGAAACATACTAAACCCCGAAACCTTCGATTTAATAATTGAAAATGAAGAATACACTAAAAATTACGATGAACAAATATTATACAAACTATTAATCAAAAATTCTATAGAAACTGAAAAAGAAGGAATTAAGAATAATGATTATACTGGTTACAGAATACTCTTATCTTCAATTGCTAGTTTTTATTTAAAAATTGGAAATAAAGATAAACAGTTAGAATATTATTTAAAAACCTTCTTAACTTACATCAACAATCCATACAATTTCAACAACAATACACGATCATATAAAAGTATTCTAAATCCTCATTTAATTGATAAAATTAACAAACTTCTAGAAGAATTAAATTTAGAATTCAATACTCTTAATGAGAAATTTAAAGAAATATATGAGAATATTTTAATTAAAAAATATGTTAATTATGATGACTCGTTCATTTGTCTCTTAAGAGCATTTAATAATGAAGATATAGAAATTATAGCTAACGATTTAATTGAAAAAATACAATGAAATCAACTAAGAATATTTAAAATAGGAGAAATAAAACAAAATTTCTCCATAGATACTATTTTTAAAAAGAATTTAACTAACTAATTTTGCACCTATTTCTTTAAATTTATCTAAGATTTCAGGACGTGTTTCTTCTAGTTCTCCCACATCATGTAATCCACCTACAGATAAACCTTCTATAGTATCGAATCCTGCAAGTTTAAATGTTCTCTCTAATGTGTATTCTAGATAATCTGTATAAGTGTCATCTGGGAAACCATGTGTTAAAAATAAGGTTAATTTTGCAGTGAATTCTTTTTCTTCATTCATAAATACGGAATAGAAACGGTCTATTAGTGTTTTTAGTTGAGATGTCATTTGGCTGAAGTATATTGAACTTCCAATTATTACTGCATCAGCCTCCATTAATTCGTTGAGGATTTCTGATATTTTATCTCCATCGAATTTGCAGTTTAATCCTTTCATGCATCTTTCACAACCTATGCAAGGGTTTAGTTCTAAGTCTTGTAGGAAGTATTCTTTAACTATTAAGTTTTCTTCTTTTTCTTGTGCTCCTTTTATTGCTTCTGTTATTACTCTTCCTGTGTTTCCTTTTTGTCTTGGACTCCCGTTTATTGCTATAAGTTTCATGTATATTACCTTCTTTTATTGTATATTTTTTTTATTTGAGGTACCTACTAATATTTTTCTATAAAATTTTTATTGTTGGTTGCTTTTTATTATTTCTGAGAGTTTAACATTTGGATTTCTGAATCTACTGTCATCTTTTTGTTTACTTGTATATATGATATTTTTTGGACAGTTTTGCACACAAGCTAAGCATAATATGCAGTTTTTACCTATGTTTGGTCCTTGTTGGACTGTTATATTATTTTGTGGACATACTTTAGAACAGGTTTCACAGTCGTTGCATCCATCTTTAACTTTTATTTTTATCCATTTAGATACTACCGGTCTGAATATTTTATCCATAAGGTTTGTTGTGATTGTATCTTTAGTAGTGATGTTTATTTTTGATTCTTTATGGTTTTCTATATCTTGTTTTATAGAGTCTATTTTTTTTTCTATTTCTTCTGTGTCTTTTATTTTTATTTCTTCGTCCATGCTGAACATTGGTGTGAAGTTATCTACCATTTTAACATCATTGGTGTAGTTTATTTTTTGGCCTTTTTTCTTGAAGATTTTTTCAAAGTCATTAAAGGCTCCTGCATAACTGGAACCATAAGATATTATGCAGAATATGTATTCTGCATTTAGTGTTGCTTTTTTTAGGTATTCTCTAACTATTATTGGTACACTACCATAATATACTGGTACAATTATTCCTATTGTATCGTCTGTTATTTCATAGGTTTTGTTTTTTATTAGTTGTGGTATGCTTAGTAGTTCCCCACCTATTTTTTTACTTATGTGTAGGTTGTTTCCTGTGCTTGTGAAGTATAATATTTTCATTATTTTAGTTCCTTTATTTGTGCATTAGTTTTACTTGGTTTATGAATTCGCCTAGTACTTCGTTGCTTAGTCCTTCAACGTATTTTAGGCTTCCTGCGCATTCGTGTCCTCCACCATCTAGTCCTGCTTGTGGTACTTTTTCTGCGATTATTGGTATGATGTCGTTTACACTGAAGCCGTATTGTTGGTTTACTGCGTCTGTTGCTCTTATTACTCCAAAGTCTGGTCCGTGTGATAGTGTTAGTATTGGTTTGTCTTCTCCTATTTTTTGCACTATGTTGTCATGTACAAATCCACAGGTTTTTCCTGGTGCAGGGAATGTGAATTTGTGTGCGTATTTTTCTACATCTAGTATGTTGAAGTATATTCCATTGTCTAGTTGTTCGCTTTTGACGTTTGGTATTGCTGCTTTTAGTTGTGTGTCTACTCGTTTTTTGTATTCTTTGTATAGTGCATCTATCATTTTTGGGTGTTTGTCTATGTTGTCTACTCCTAGTATTGTGTCCATTATTCCTCTTCCGTTCATGAATTTGAGGTAGTATGATTCGAAGTCTATGCATTCTGCTATTTGTTTTAGTCTTTCTGGTGTGTATCCTTTGGTTTCTGCTAGTTTTATGTATTGGTCTGCTTCTGAGGATTCTGAGTGGTCTCCTATTGCTGCTATTCCAGGTAGGTGTTTTATTAGGTCTGTGCATTCTGGGTTTATCATATGTGCTACTTCTGTTGCTAGTGCTCCTGCTGTTATTTGTGAGTCTCCTCCTACGAGGTATGGGTTTACGTGTGTGTCTACGTATTCGTCGATTATTACTTTTCCATCTATGACTTCGCCTGGTGAGTGGTGGTCTATTACTACTACTTCTATGTCGTAGATTTTTGCTTGCATTAGTGCTACTAGGTCTTCTTCTGTTGATCCGTTGTCTAGTAGTACGATTAGTGGTAGTTTTTGTCCGTGACGTTCTAGGTCTTCTAATGCGAAGCTTAGGTCTTTTACTACATCTTCTAGTTCGTAGAATGGTGCTTTACTTGGTGAGCGTTTGAAGTAGTGGTATTCTGCGTCGTTGTCTGGGTTGGTTTCTTTTAGTAGTGGTACTACTGCTTTTTCCATTGCTACTCCGGAGCATATTCCGTCTGCGTCGTTGTGGTGTCTTAGTAGTACTGTTCTTCCATCGAGTATTGCTCTTCTTATGGTTTTTGCAGCTTCCATCATTTTTGGTTTTAGTTTTTCTAGTATTGGACTTTCAACTAGGAAGTCTACTTCTTCTGGCATTGCTCGTTCGTCTAGTGCTTTGTCTATGAGTTTTTCTAGTTTTTTACTGGTTTCTGAGTCTAGTTTTTTTATGCTTTCTGATTCTATTTGTATTTGTCCACTGTGTGTGTTTACTTCTCCGAGTATTTCTACTGTGTCGTCGATTTCTATTTCTGGGTATGCTCTTACTCCTGCTTCGTCGAATGCTGCTACCCATGTTATTGCGGTTTCGTCTGTTACTGTGAATATTGTTGGTCCGCTTGTTTGTTGTATTTGTATGACTTGTGCGTTTAAGCGTACCATTCGTTTTAAGTCTTTGTCATCTAGGTCTCCTATTTTTGTTCTTGGTATTTCTTTTTTGAGTGTTTTTATTTCATAATTTTTTGGGTAAGCTGGGGCCATGTCTACTTCGCGTTTGTGTTTTTTGATGTCTATGATTCTGACTATTATGCTGTCTCCTACTTTTTCTTTTGGTTTTCCTGTACGCATTAATCCCCATACTTGGTTATTTAGACTTACGAATAGGCCGTATTTTTCTACACGTGTGACTTTTCCTTTGTAGATGTTTCCTAATTCTAAATCGTTCATTTCGCATAGCGGGTCAAGAGTCCATACTATGTCTTTTGATTTAGCTTTCATCTTTTTTTCTTCCTCTTTTTGTTTTCTTTCTTCTATGCAGTCTTTACATTCATCGAATTTTTCGTTGATTCTTTTTCCACAGGTTTTGCAGACGTTGATTTCTCCGGTACCTTTACAGTTTTGACATTCTTCATATATTTTTATTGTTCCTTTTCCGTTACATTTTTTACATGGTACTTCTTCTGTTGCTTCTAAATCAAAGTGTGCTCTTGCGTTTTTGTTTACTCCTTTGAAGTGGTTTCCTACTTCTAGTGTGTCTGCATATCCTGTACCGTCACATTCTGGGCAGGTTTTTATATCTACTTGGATTTGGCCTTTACCTTTACATTTTGTGCATGTTTTCTTCATAATATTTATTCAACATCCAATTAAATTTTTTTTTATACGAATTTTTATATCACTTTATAGTTATGTTTCTTGTTTATAAAAAAAGTTTTTATATAATATATTACTTAACTCGGTTAAATTTACTTAATTGGTATCTAAATAGATTAGAAATTACTTAAAAATAAAAATAGGATATTATATATAATATAAAAATCATAAAATAAGACATTATAATATATTATAATAAAATTATATGGTGATTAAATATGAATATAGGAGAAATAATAAGTGATGCACTAACATACCCATTTAATAACGTAATGGCACTTGTTATATATGTTGTACTTGGTATCATTTTAGGCTTAGTTGCTGGTGCTACTGGATTAGGTGCAATATTTACAGGTGCATGGAATTTAGGTGCAGGTGCTGCAGTTGCAGTTGTTGGAGCAATAATTTGTATTATTATTGCATTGTTGATTGAAGGATATGTATTAGATGTTACCCGATATGGTATAGAAAGAAGAGGAGATGCACCAGATATTGAATTTGGTAGACAAGTTGCTAACGGTTTTAAATTAGCAATTGTTAATATTGTTTACTTTATAATACCAATTATAATACTAGCAATTTTAGGAGTAATTTTTAGAAGTTGGATTACTACTATTATAGGTATTATTTTATTTATTATATTTGGAGTTGCAGAATATATGGGTGAATGTAGATTAGCTAATACTGATGATTTAGGTTATGCATTGAGTGTTGGTTCTGCAATAAACGATGCTGCACGTATTGGACTTCTAAAAATCCTTTTAGTTGTAATTATTATTTCCATTATTGAAGGAATTATACAAGTTATTACAACTGCTTTACTTGGATTTAATCCATATCTTGGAGGATTTATTGGAGGTATCTTATCTGTATACTTCTTATTCTTCGCAGCAAGAGCAACTGGTTTATTATATTCTGAAATAGCTTAAATTATAATATTTTTTTAAGCTATTCTTTTTTTATTTTTTTAAACTAAGTAATTTTAATTTGTTTTAATTGTTTTATCTTGTTTTGAGGAAGGGTCATGATTTTGATATAATTTTTTTTTGACCAATCTAAATAT
>CAYSIF010000017.1:0-28385 GCA_964431035.1 uncultured Methanobacteriaceae archaeon
TAAAGCAGGTATTGGAAGAGGAAGAAATGCTGAAGATGCTGCTTATATGGCAGATTTAGGTTTAGAAGAGATACGTGAACATAATAATGTGGATTGGATTCATGTTATTGAAAAAGAATATTAAATAAAAAAAAATTATTTTTTTTGTATTATATACAACCTTATTTTTTTACTATTTTTTTATGAAATTTGTTGCACCCATGGCAGGAATATGTGATAGTGAGTTCTTGTTAAAATTAGTGCCTTATGGTTTTGATGTTTTAACTCTTGGAGGTTATAATGTTGATGAGGCCACTATTCTTGCTGGAGAAAAAATTATAGAACGTGGACGTAAAGAGTTTAATTACCCAATAGATACTGTTTTTTCTAAGATTAAATTTGAATCAGAGAATATTAAGAATAATTCTAATGCTCTTGTTAGTTGTAATCTTCGTTCTATTGAACCAGATAATATTATAAAAGTTAGTAGATTTGATTCTGTTGATATTGTTGAGATTAATTGTCATTGTCGTCAAGAAGAGTTGTTGAGTATTGGTTGTGGGCAGAATATGATGTTTCATTCTGATTTAAGTGAGTATGTTAGTCGTGTTGTTGATGAGGGTGATTCTAAAGTATCTGTTAAGATTCGTGCTAATGTTCCAGGTGTGGATACTTTGAAGGTTGCGGGTTTAATTGATGATTGTGGTGCTGATTATCTTCATGTTGATGCTATGAAACCTAATGCTGGGGCTGATTTGGATTTAATTAGAGATATCTCAAATACGACTGATATTTTTTTAATTGGGAATAATAGTATTAAATCCGTTGATGATTGTGTTAATATGTTGGATGCTGGAGCAGATGGTTTTTCAATAGCTCGTGCATGTGCTAATGGTAGTTTAGATTTTAGTTTAGATGAATTTTAATCCTTTTTTTATACTAATTTTTTTTATAAATATAAAAATCCTTATTAATATAAAATAACATAAAAATATGTATTATCAAAATTATATAAGGATAATAGAAAAAAATTTTTTATTATATGTTCTTTAACCGGTTTAAAGAATATTATGATTAGTTATTTTATTTTAGCTTAATTTATTATTTTATGGGAGATTACAATGTCTTTTATAACTGTTAAAAATGTTAGTAAAACTTTTGATGGGGTTCCTATTCTTAAAAATATTAATCTAGAGTTAGATGAAGGTGAAACCCTAGGAATATTAGGTAAAAGTGGTAGTGGAAAATCTGTCTTAATAAGTATGTTAAGAGGTACTAAAGAGTATAAACCAGATGAAGGGCAAATAATATTCCATGTTGCATCATGTGATAAATGCCACCATATAGAAGCACCATCTAAAGCAGGAACTAAATGTGAATGTGGAGAAGAATTAAAACTTAAAGATATTGATTTTTGGAATGCTGATAGATTAGATTTTAATGCGATTAAAAGACAAATTGCTATAATGTTACAACGTAACTTTGCATTATATGATGAAGAAACTGTTATTGATAATGTTTTAAGAGCAATGGGTGACGAAAATAGATATCTTGAAGAAAACATTTATCGTAGCCTTGAATTATTAAATATGGTTCAAATGAACCATCGTATTACACATATTGCTCGTGATTTAAGTGGTGGGGAAAAACAAAGAGTTGTTCTTGCAAGACAATTAGCTAAAGAACCTATGATGTTTTTAGCAGATGAACCTACAGGAACATTAGATCCACAAACTGCTGAAAAATTACATACCACTTTAAAAGAAGAAGTTAAAGATAAAGGAACTACAATGGTTATTACTAGTCACTGGCCAGAGGTTATTAGTCTTCTTGCAGATAAAGTTATTTGGTTAGAAAATGGTGAGATTAAAGAAGCTGGTGAACCAAGTACTATTGTTGATAAGTTTATGGCTACAGTTCCATCTTCTGAAAAGCCTGAGAAGTATGAAAGTGGTGGGCCTGAAATTGAATTGAAACATGTTAGTAAACATTATTATTCACTTGAACGTGGTGTTGTTAAAGCAGATAATGATATTAGTTTAACTATTAATAAGAATGAGATTTGTGGTATTGTTGGTTTAAGTGGTTCTGGTAAAACAACACTTACCCGTATGATTCTTGGTATTACAGAGCCTAGTAGTGGGGAAATTAATGTTAAGTTAGGTGACGATTGGATTGATATGACTAAAGGAGGTCCTCTTAATCGTGGACGTGTAACTCCTTATATTGGATTGCTCCATCAGGAATATAGTTTATATCCAAGTAATACTATTCTTGGTAATTTAACTGAAGCTATTAGTTTAAATTTACCTGGAGAGTTCGCTAAGATTAAGGCTGCTAGTGTTCTTAATGCTGTTGGTTTTGAAGAAGAAACTATTGATAATATTCTTACTAAGTTCCCTGAACAGTTAAGTGTTGGTGAACGTCATCGTGTTGCATTAGCACAAGTTCTTATTCGTGAACCAAATATTATTATTTTAGATGAACCTACTGGTACAATGGATCCTATTACCCGTGAAATTGTAAGTGACTCTATTCTTCGTGCTAGAGAAAGATTTAAACAAACTTTTGTTATTGTTTCTCACGATATGGATTTCGTTTTAAAGATTTGTGATAGTGCTGTTCTTATGAGAGATGGTGAAATTTTAGATAGTGGAAATCCTGAGGAGATTGTTAATTTATTAACAAGTGAAGAAAAAGAGGATATGTTAAAAGGATAAATAAAAAGAGTTTAATGGAGTTATTGATTATGGGTTGGGATGATGCACCGTCACATATTTGTAGAGGAGGAGATGTTAGAGGTTTAGCTTTTTGTTGTCCTCCTGTTAAACCTTGTCCAATTATGAATGCACTTGGCGAGGTTAATTTAAGTCCTGAAGAATATATGCGTATTAAAGAGGATTTTGGTAAAAGAACTCGTTTAGGTGAAGGAGCCGGTACTTGTTTTGGTTCTTTGGTTTATTGTTGTAAAACTTCAAAACCTTGCCCTTTACGTGATATGACTTTGAAAAGTATTGGTATGAGTCATGATGAGTATTTAACTCTTAAAAAACAATTATCTGAAGAATTAATTGGACATAGTAGTTCTAATTCTGACGAAAATATTACTGCTTTAGTTAATGCATTTGATATTTCTAAGGATGAAGCCAGTAAGGTTTTAAGTGACTGTAACAATGATTTACGTATGGCTATTAAGTTACTTAGGGTTAAAAGTTTAGAGGGTTCTGAATAAAAGAAAAAAAGATATTAAATTTTTAATATTTTTTTTATTTTTTATTTTTTTATACTGATTTTTTATGGTTTTTTTATGAGTTTCTTATCACTTTTTTTTGATGTTGCTGGTAGGAATGTTTTTATTTTAGGTACTGGTGAAGTTGCTACTAGACGTGCTAATCGTTTTTTAGATAAGGGTGCTAATGTTGTTCTTGTTGGTAATCATATTGATAGTGTTTTAGTGGATAAAGGTGCTATTTTAAAATCTGTTGATGATGTTGATAGTCTTGTTGATTGGAGTGATATTGTGGTTTTAGCTAGTGGTGATAGGGAGTTGTGTGATTATGTTAGTAGTATTAGTGGTGATAAGTTGCTTAATAGGGCCGATGTTCCTTTTGAGGGTAATTTGATTGTTCCTACTAGTTTTTTTATTGGTGATGTTGAGGTTTCTTTATATACTCATGGTAAAAGTCCTTTGATGGCTCGTGAATTAAGGAAGAAAATACAAGAAACCATAACAGAAAATGATATTCATGAGATTGAACTTCAAGATTATTGTAGGAAAATATTAAAATCTGAACTTTCAAATCAAAAAGATAGGAAAGAAATATTGTACACTATATCAAACAATAATAAAATTAAAGATTACATAAATAATAATGAAATAGAAAAAGCAAAACAATACGCAAAAACAATAATAAACAAAAAAACAAAGGAGATAAAAGAAAATTGATACTTAATATTGGTATAGACTACACAATCGCAGATATTGAAACAATGGAAACAATATCCAAAGAAGTAGACGAAATATTCAACAAACTAACAAAAAAATACAATATTACAGAATACATCAAAATATCAACCTGCAACAGACTAGAATACTACATAAACAACGACTACTGCACACTCGACGAACCAATATTAAACAACACACAAGAAAATATAATCATAAAATACGATGATGAAAGCATCGAACACCTATTCAGAATGAGCTCAGGACTAGAATCCATGATAGTGGGTGAAGACCAAATACTCGGGCAAATAAAAGATGCGAAAAACAATGCCAACAAAGAAAACCACTGTGGAGAATTATTAGACCTCATATTCACCAAAGCAATACACGTAGGACAAGTTGTAAGAAACAAAACTAGCATAAACCAAGGAAGCGTATCCATAGGTTCAGCAGCAGTTGACCTAGCAGAAGACATAATCGGAGACCTAAAAAACAAAAGTGTTCTAGTTATCGGAGCCGGAGAAATGGGAGGACTAGTAGCTAAAGCAATGGTTGAAAAAGACTTAAAAGCAATACTAGTTGCAAATAGAACATATTTCCGTGCAAACAGATTAGCAAAAGAACTAGGTGGAACCGCCATACTCATTGATGACTTAGGCGACTATTTAAATGATGCAGACGTAGTAATAAGTGCAACTGCAGCACCACACCCTGTACTAACAAAAAATAAAATAGAACCACTAATAAAAAACAAAGATAAAAATATTTTAATGATAGATATAGCAAATCCACGAGACATTAGCGAAGATGTAACTGAACTAAACATAGAACTCCTAAATATTGATGATTTAAGAGGAGTAGCTAAGAAAAACTTAGAACTAAGAGAAAAAGAAATCATAAAAGTAGAAAAAATAATAGATGAAGAAATAAAACTTCTAAGAGACTCTATAAAATTAATAGAAGTTGAAGATATTCTTAAAATATTAAGATCCAATATGGAAGACATACGTATTAAAGAAAGTGAAAAAGCCATAGTTAAATTATCAGATACTCCAGGCAGTGTTAAAGTTATTGAAGGTTTAACTAAATCTATTGTAAATAAAATATTTTATGACCTAAGCATTAATATCAAAGAAGCAGCAAAAGAAGAAGATGAAGAATTAATTAATGCTGCTAAAATATTCTTCAAAAAATAAAAAAAAGATTTACATAAACATGTTTTTAACTTCATTCTGATTTATTTTAAGTGATTTTAAAGCATATTGAATATCTTCTATGTTTACTGTTTTTTTATCTTCAGATATTGCATTATGTAAACTTGTTTTTAATAGTTTTTCTTTAATGTCTCTTCCACTCATTCCTTTAGATAATTTCACTAATTTTTTTAAGGATACATTCATTTTTAATGGATAAGTTTCTAGATTTTTTCTGATTATATCTTCTCTTTCTTTATCTGTTGGCATTGTAAATTCTATTTCTTCTTCAAATCTTGATCTTACTGCATAATCTAGATTATTTATATTATTGGTTGCTCCTATTGTTATTATTCCTTTGTTTAGGCTTACTCCATCCATTTCGGTTAGTAGTGCGTTTACTACTTCTGATACGTCTCCTCTTAGTGATTGGAATGATCTGTCTAGTGCTATTGCATCCATTTCATCTATGAATATTATTGATGGTGCTGTTTTTTGTGCGATTTCATATAGTTCATGTATTTTATATGCGCCGTCTCCAACATGATCACCTATTAATGATGTTGCTTTGATTAAATATAATGGAACATCAAGTTCTGTTGATAGTGCTTTAGCAAGCATTGTTTTACCAGTACCTGGAAGTCCATAAAATAAGATATTGCGTGGAGCCCAATTTCCAAATTTATCAGGATCCTCCAAATATTTCATAATAACCTTAGATTTATTTTTAGCATTAACTTGACCTACAACATCTTCTAAATAACAATTAGTATTAACTGCTTTAAATCCACTAGGAGTATCCTCTTCATCATCAATAATAACAAAGGATGTATTTTTTCCAACAATTGAATTGCCTGGATAAGCAGCTATAACTTTAAATGCGAAATCTGGTAAAATTTTCTGATCAAATAAATAAGAACCTTCATTAACAAAGGATCCCATCCATTGTTCTTTCGCATACTGTTCAAAAAGGTCTTTATCATTTATTTCAACATTATTACCATCCATTAAACTAAAATTAAATGGATAACCTACACTTTTTAAAACAACTGCTTTAGCTTCACCAGTAATATTATTTGGTATGATATTTTTAGAATTAGTAGTGTTTGTATCCTTATTTTCAAATTTCAAAAACAAAAACCTCTAGTATTTTATAATTTTTTTCTATATTAATGATTCGTATATTTCTTTCATTTTCATTGCATCTTCATCACGTAATGGTGTTTCGCAGATGATTGTTGCTTTAAAGTCACATTCAATTAGATTTAATAATAAATCATTAATTTTAGGTCCGAAATCTTCTTCATCTAGATTATGATGTTTGATTTCACCATTATGATTATATTCAATAGTTGTGAAATGACAATGTAATCTTTTAATGTCTAAACCATTTTCGAGTTTAGAGAATATTATATTATAATCTTCTTTACTATTTAGGAATCCTCCACCACGTGCATGAACATGTGCAAAGTCTATTGTTGGTTGAAAATGTTCTAAATCTTGACACATTGATATTATTTCATCAATATTTCCTAATTGTGATTTTTTACCTGTTGTCTCTGGTGCGAAGGTGTAGTTTTCAAATCCTTCTTCTTCACATCTTTGTAGTAGTGTTTTGTAGGATTCCATTGCAATTTTTAATGCTTTTTCTGGTTTTTGGTTGGAATAGAATCCTGGATGGAAGACTAATCTGTATGCTCCCATCCATTCTCCTACACGTGCAGAGTCAACTAGTCTTTCTATTGATGCTTCTATTTTATTTTTGTCTTTGGAACACATGTTTATGTAGTATGGGCAGTGCATTGATATTAAAACATTTTCTTTATCTGATTCTGTTTTAAGTATGTTTGCACTTTCTTCGCCTATACGTATTCCATGTGATGATTGGTATTCGAATGCATGTAATTCATGTTGTGATAGGTAATTAGAGGAAGTGTAGGCTGTTCCTTTGTATTTTAATGGTTTACCTGCTGGGCCGAAGATTATTTTATCTTTCATATTTTTTTTATGTTTTGTTTTATTGTATTCCCATTGCTTTGTTGGTTTTAGCTATTGATTTTTCATTGTCTTTTTCCATTTCACAGAGTGCTCTTATTGCATCTATGTTTTCTGGAACTACATCTGATTCTTGGTGTACTGCTTGCATGTAGAATAGTTCATTGTCTACTATGTTTATTGATTCTCTCCATACTGGTATTTCGTATAAGTCGCTGCGGTTTCTTCCTAGTTCTTTTGCGTATTCCATGAGTTCTGCTGTAGAGGTTAGTCCTTCGTTTGCATCTACTAATAGTACACGTGAACGTTTTTCTAGTGCATCTATTACTTCATCTACTGTTACATCGTTGTTTATTTCTATCATTAGGTTGTGCATGTGCATTAGTGTTGTTGGTACTAGTAGTGCCATGGTTGTTACGTTTATGTCTCCCATGACTGTTTTAACATCTGGTCCGTGGTGTGATGGTACACTTGGAGGGTTTGGTACGATTGCATTTATTGGTCCTTTTTTAGGGTCGTTTGGATCGGTTCCTCTACGTACCATTACTGCTCTTACTTTGTTAATGTCTACTAGTGGGTTTAGTGTTGAGAGTGTACGTGTTAGTCCTGTTGTGTTACATGATACTACACGTGTGTAGTCTTTTCCGTAGGAGTCGTCGTAGTTTGCAAAGGAGTTGAATGATACTCCTGTTAGGCTGTGGTCTTCTCCTCCTTGATATATTGCTTTTACTCCTGCTTTTTTGTATTTTTCTAGGTTTTCTTGTCCGAATTTTCCAGGTGTGCAGTCAACTACTATGTCTGCTTCTTCTATCATGTCGTCAACTGTTCCTGCTATTTCTATACCTGCATCTTTGAATAGTTGTTCTCTTTCAGGTACTGCTATGTATAGTGGGTAGTTTTTATCTTCGACTGCTGTTCTTGCTTCGAATGTTGGTCGGGTTTTACTTACTCCGATTATTTCCATATCATCTTGGGCACTTACTGCATCAGCAACTCTTTTACCTATTGTTCCATATCCGTTAATAGCTACAGATTTCATATTATTTTATCCTCTATTTAGAAAAAAAATCTATTATTTTTTTATTATTTTATAAAAAAAAATTATGATTTTAGTTATATTTTTATTAGTATATAATTTTTAGTTTAAGTAGTGGTGTGTTGGTTTTTTTATGGTGAAAATGGTGTTTAGTTTTTTGTTTTTTTATATATGAAGTATTTCTATTTATGTTTTGAATTTTACTAGTAATGATGAGTATATTATCACAAATACTGATCCTATGTTATGTACTAGTGCCCCTGCTACTGGACCCATTATTCCTAGTATTGCTAATATCATTGCTATGAAGTTTAGTATTAGTGAGAAGCTTATTCCAATATTTATTGTTTTTAGTGTTTTTTTGGATAGTTCTAGGAGGTGAGGTATGTATTTTATTTCGTCGTTTATTAGTGTTACATCTGATGCATCTATTGATATATCGCTTCCTATTTTTCCCATACTTATTCCTATGTCAGCTTTTTTTAGTGAGGGTGCGTCGTTGATTCCATCACCAACCATTGCTATTATTTCATTGTTTTTTTGGCATTCTGTTATAAAGTTTATTTTGTCTTCAGGTAGGCAGTTTGATTTTTTGTGTTTGATTTTTAGTTGTGATGATATGTAATCTGTTGCATCTTTGTTGTCTCCTGTTAATAATACTGGTTGTATTTGATTTTGTTGTAGTGTTTTTATTAGTGTTTTTGAGTCTTTTCTTAGTGTGTCTGATAGTATTGTTGCTCCTATTAATTGATTGTTTATTGTTGTGTATATTATTGTTGCTCCTTTGTTTTCGTATTTTTGTGTTTTGTTTTTGAAGTCTTCGGGTATGTTTATATTGTTTTCTTTTAGTAGTTTTTCGTTTCCTATATGTATTGTTTTTGTTTGGTTTTCTATTTTTGTTTGTGCTTTTATTCCTTTTCCTATTTCCATTTTAAATTTGGATATTTCTTGTGTTTCAGAGGTGTTGTATTTTTTTGTTATTGCTTTTGCTATGGGGTGTTCTGATTTATTTTCTACTGAGGTTATTATTTTTATTAGTTTGTCTTTGTTGTATTTGTAGGGTATTGTTTCTATTACTTGTAGGTTTCCTGTTGTTAGTGTTCCTGTTTTGTCGAATACTATTTTTTTTACTTTTGCAAGTTTTTCTATTGATATTCCGTCTCTTATTAGTATTCCGTATTTTGTTAGGTTTCCTATTGCTGCCATTATTGCTGTTGGTGTTGCTAGTACTAGTGCACATGGGCAGAATACTACTAGTATTGTTACTGATCTGATTATTTCTTTTGTTAGTATGTATGTTCCTATTGCTGATATGACTGCTATTATTACTATCCATGTTGCCCATTTGTCTGCTTGTCTTACTATTTTTACGTTTTCGGGGCTTGCTGATTCTACTAGTTTGATTAGTTTTTGTAGGGAACTGTTTTCTCCATTGTGTGTTGCTTTCATATAGAATGATCCGTATAGGTTTACTGTTCCACTGTATATTTCATCGTTTTTTGTTTTGTCTATTGGTAGTGATTCTCCTGTTAGTATTGATTGGTCTATTGATGTTTCTCCTTCGATTATTTTTCCGTCTACTGGTATTGTTTCTCCAGGTCGTATTTTTAGTATGTCGTTTTCTTTGATTTCTTCTGCATTTATTGTTTGTTCTTTTTGGTTGGTTTTTTTGTAGTTTATTATTTTTGTTCCTTTTGTTGGTTTGAGTTTTATTAGTTTTTCTATTCCTTTTTCTGTTTTTTGTACTGTGAATTCTTCTAGGAATCCGCCTATCATCATGATTGTTGATATTTCTCCGGCTGCGAATATTTCTCCTATGATTATTGATGCTATGATTGCTATTGTTACTAGTACATCTGCTTTTATATCGAAGTTTGTTATGAGTCCTGTTGCTGCATCTTTGAATATTGGTAGTCCGCAGAGTATTATGGATATCCATGCTGGGTCTATTGGTCCTATTTTTATTCCTATGAAGCTTAGGATTAGTCCTATTATTGATATTGTTATTGAGGTTATGGTTCTTTTTTCCTCGTTTTGTATTATGTTTTTTATTTTCATTTTTTCTTACCTATGTGTATACCCGTATAGGTATATGATTTTTTTAAAAAAAATAATTACTACTTATACATGTATAGGTATAGTCTTTTGATAAAAAAAAATTAAATTCTAGAATAATACTCTAAAATAGAAGAAACATCAGATAACGCCTCATCAGTAGCCCCATCATCAATAGCATTACGAATACAATGATTCATATGGCCTTCAACAATAATATGACCCACTTTATGAAGTGCTGATTTAGATGCATTGATTTGCATTAGAATATTCTCACATGGAATATCCTCATCAATCATCTTATCAATAGCATTTAACTGACCAATTATCTTTTTTAATCTTCTATGAAGATTTTCTGAATCCATACATTCTTTCATCAAAACACCATATCCCCTATACATATACCCTCATAGGTATATTATTTAAATAATAATATATAAACCTTACCACCACCAAATACTTAAAAAAATAATTTAAAGTAAATTGACAAAACTCATTTAAACTTTAATAATATATTACAAAAAACAATAATATAAAACTAACTACAAAAAAAATAATAAAAAAATAAGGGCTAAAAATACAATTTAACCCCAAAAAATAGAAAAACAAGATATAAATTTATTCTTCTATACCTAATTTATGTGGGAAATATGTGTCTACAATGTATTCTAGACCGTATTTACTGAATGATTGCTGTTCTGCTTTTTTACCTATTTTAAGCATTTTTTTGATTTCACTTTGCCAGAAGTCTGTTTGGTAACGTGGGTCTTTGGATAATTCTTTTAGACGTAATACGTCAATGTCTTTTAATGGGTCTGTAGGTAGGTCGTATTCTACAATATCACTTGCTGTTACTCCTATGAATTGTGCGTTTGGTGTTGCTAAATCATAGTTAACATGTGCTAGTTTTGCACTTCCAGATATGATAACTTGTGCGATGTGGAAACCCCATGGGTCTCCGTCGTTACAGATGTATACTGGGAGGTTTAGTTCTGTGTTTAATCTTTTTATGAATCTTCTGGTTGCTCTTGCTGCTTGACCTTTTAATCCTACGATTAGTGTGTTGAAACGGTCATATGCGTTTTCTTGGACTAGTCTGTGGAACATTCCCATGGTTTCCACTGCTAGTACTCTTTCTACTCCACAGTCTAGGAAGTCTACTTGGTCGATTGTTGGGCTGATTGTGTATCCTGATTTTCCAGATTTTTTTGCATTTAGTTCCACGTCGTCGTCGAGTAGTGTGATGTCTCCGTATACTGAAGCTCCGTCTTCTTCTGGCATTAGTCCTAAATCTTCACGTGTTGTTCCTAATGCTACTTCTAGGTCTTCTCCTACGGTGTTGGATTCTTGTTGTGTGTTGAATTCTACTCCCCATCCTTCTGATACGTAGTACATCTCCCTGATTGTTGCTGTTTTTTCTCTTTGTACTAGGTCTTTACAGAAGTTTGCTGTGTATACCATTTGTCCGAGTTTTCTGATTTGTTTAACGTTTCCTAGTGATCTTTTTCCCATTCTGTCTCCTAGTATGAAGTATTTTTTTGCTTCGTCGTATTTTATGTTTCCTGTTCCTCTTGATGGTATTTCGAGTGATGGTACTCTGTTTTTTTCAACTTCACTTATAATGTCTTGTCCTAGTGCTTTTAGTTTATTATAAGTTATTTGTTTACGTTTTTCTTTGTGAGATAATTCTCCGTTATTATCTTCTGGCATTTATTTTATTCCTCCTTTAAGTCGAATGTGGATTGTTCGTCTTTGGATTCTTCAGTTATTTCATCCATGCTTTTGTTTATGTTGGAGTTTTCTTCGTCTACTTTGTATCCGAATTCGTCTAGTTCTTCTAGTAGGCTGTCGATTTCTTCCTCTTCTTCCTCTTCTTCTACTGTTTCTCCCATTAGGTCTGCTATGGATCTTCGTGTTACTTTGGATAGTACTTCGTTGTAGTCTGGTACTTGTACTTCTCCTAGTTTTGCTGCTTCTTCTAGGATGACTGGTACGAAGTCTTCGAAGATTTTTGATCGCATTTTCTTTTCTTTTGCTGCTCTTTTTTGTCTTAGGTGTTTTTGGAGTTTTCTTGCTAGTTTCATTGATGCTTGTCTGATTTCATGTACTATTTCTGGTTCTGGTGATACGCTTTGTTTTCCTGTTGATAGGTATGGTATTTGTGTTGAGATTATGTTTACGAATAGTGTTACTGGTGCATTGTCGAAGTCTCTTATTCCGTATCGTTTCCAGTCTATGCTTTTTAGTGCTTCTGTTATTGCGCATGATCCTTGGTCGAAGGTTAGTGGTACTCTGTTTGCGAATCTTAGTATTTCTGCTCTTCTTTGGTCTTTTACTTGTCTTCCACAGTCTCCTCCGTATGCTATTCCTGCTTCTACTATGAAGGATATTCCTCCTTGGTATGTTAGTGGTTTTCTTGTTATTGATGCTAGGAATTCTGGTTTGAGTATTTGTTTCATACCTTTTTCTATTTGGTCTGATCCTATTGGTATGAGTCCGTCGGTTGGTGGGGCCATGAATTTCATTTCGTCAAAAGCTTTTACTATTGCTTCTGCTTCTTCCCATTTCATGCTTTTTGGTCTTTTGTTTAGGTCTACTCCGCTTAGTTCTTGGACTTCTCCTAGTCTTTTTGCAGACATTCTTGATAGTGAGGAGGATAGTAGGCTTTTGAATCTTCTTTTGTCTGAGTTTTGTGCTAGGGTGTATAGTTCGTTTGCTGTTATTCCTTTTGGGTGTGGTAGTACTTCTTTTGGCATTGGAGGTATTACGTCGGATGCTCTTTTGAATATGTATTTGTGTCCTGATGGGTCTCTGAATGTTATTTTTGCGTGTGGGTTTCCGATCATTGTTCTTCTGATGTATTCGAATGCTCCTTGTTCTGCCATGGAGTAGGATACTTCTTTGAATTGTAGTTCTATGGATACTCCTGTGTGTTCTACTTCGCATTTTTCTTTGTGTATTAGGTCTCCTTTGTTGTTTTTAACATCCATACGGAATTCCATTTTTACTCCTTTGAGAACTCCGTCGTCTTTGTAACCTGATACTACTTTTGCTGATTCTCCTGTTGTCATTTGTGATAGGAGTACACATCCACTACATCCAAGTCCTTGTTGTCCTCTTGATTGGATGTTTCTGAATTTGGATCCTGCGAACATTTTACAGTATACTTCCATTACATAGTCTTCTGGTATTCCTGGACCATTATCTGAGTGTATGAGCACATAGTGTTCTTTACCTAGTTGCTTTAGGTCTATGTTTATTTCAGGCAGTATTCCTGCTTGTTCTGCTGCATCGAAACTGTTTGTTATTAATTCGTGAAAGACTATTGTGAGTGATCTTATTTTTCCTGTGAATCCTAGCATTTGTTTATTTTTTTCGAAGAATTCAGAAGGGGTTAAATTTACAAAGTCTTCTACAAACATGTCTGTTGCTTCTTTTGGCATATTTTTTGTAAACCTCCATAGTGCATTCTATTTTTTTGTAAAAATTTTTTTTGAAAATAAGTTTTAGTTTTTTTTTGAAATTAAAATATTTTATGTAAAAATCATATTAATTACATTAACATATATACATATATTTAATAAAGTATATAAACTTTTAATTATACTAATATGAATTTTCAATATATGATATATAAAAATAATAATACCATATATTGTATAGAATTTAATTTATATAATGAAATTAATCAATATAAAAAAAATTCATCTAATATATGTACAAATAAAAATTAACCAATTAAATAATAAAAAAAATAATTTTCAAAAAAATACACAAATACTGTAATAAAAATATATTAAAAAAAATAGTATATGCTCTTAACCCGAGCATTTGAAAAGTAAAAAAAAATAAAATAAAGTATAAAATAGTAAAAATACTTTATTTTTTTAGTCTAAATCATCTCTTAACTGTATTTTATCCTCATCATCATCAATACCGACAATTGATTTAAATTCTTTTAATTTTCTATCCTTTTTCTTATTTTCAAGGAAACTATATACTGATTTATGACGAGACCCATTAAGAATCATAATAACTGCTTCTTTAGCAACTTCCAAATTCTCAATAGTTCCAATTATAGAAACTGTTTTACCATAAATAGCCATATCAACATCTGCCATATCAACTATAATTTCACGAGTTCTACCATCTTTTCCAATGATTCTTCCTTTATATCTTGATAAAGCTTTCTTTGATTTTCCAACAAATAAGGATAATTTTATTACTTCAAGATAATAATCATCATTAATTAATTTTAATGCAGTATTAGGATTAAAACCTCTACCAATTGCTTTAACTATGTGACTTGTTTTCCATACTCCCAATGGATCATCCATTTCTTTTTTTGGAGATATTGTTATAGCCCCACTTTCACTATCAATATCTAGGTGTGTGTTTGTTAATTTTTCAATATGATTTCTTGTTTCACCATTTGCACCGATAAGAACGGCAACTCTGTCTTCTGGAATTTTAAGATAATCAGTTTCTGGCATTGTTATTACTCCTATGTAATTGATATTGTAAAAAAAATATGAATCTATAATTATTATTATAAATTTTAGCATTAATAATTTTTATTATTTAAATATGAAGAAACTTAATTTTTTCAGTTATTTTTTCTTTCTTCAAATTTAATTAAGAAATAAATATAGTATAATTCATTTATGAAACTATATGTGTCATTATTTATTAATTCAATAATATCTAATTTTTCCATTTTAGATAAAATAGTATCTAAACCTTTTTCGGATATTTCAATATTTTCTATTAAGTCCTCTCTTTTAAATTTTCGGAGATTATTTTCAACTAAATAATTCATAATAACATTACAATCTTCTGAATTTAAAATATTTAATATTGGTTTAATTTGTTTTTCACTTATTTCATTTGCTGCTGAGAATATGCCTTTATATGCAGTTTCTATATCAATTGAGTTATTATTAATATTCCAGAATATAGATTCTCCAATTTGTTGCATCATTAAAGGTAAACCTGAAGAAAATTTAATCATTAAATTAAGTGCTTCTTCATCAATTGTTATATTGTTTTCATTAAATATGTCTGTGAAGAAATTATCAACTTCATCATCCGTTAATTTACCAATATTTGCTCTATGGAAAATACTTCCAAATGATTCCTCATGAAGTACCAAAGCATCAAATTTTTCAGGATATCCTGCAAGCAACATATAAACTGGCAAATTATAATAATCACTAACACTAATTGTGTCTGCAAATTTTTTATACCAATCTGCAAATTCTCTTGAATCAGATAAACCATTAATATCATCTATAACAATGAATAAACCCTGTTTATCTTCAGGAAACTGTGCAAATAATTCTTTTAATAAATCCGGGAAATTCTCTTTAAAAGATCTCTGTGTTATTTCATCCGTCTTAATTTTAAACTTAACACCAGGTAAGTCAATTATTTCGACATGATTTTTAAATAATTCTTCAATTTTACTTAATAAATTTTGTGAAGGTAATTCATTAAGGATAGCCTCTATAATTTCAGAGGTTAAATGTTCAATAGAATTATTTCCTTTATTCGAAACATAAACTCCAACCATATCAAATTTAACTTGAGCATAATATTTAACAAATTCTGCAACAGATGTTTTACCCATACGTCGATTACCTGTTAAGAAGAAATGTTGTGTTTCACCTTTTATTGCTTTATTAACATATCTTAAAATTTTTACAATAGTTTCTTGACGTCCTCTAAACTTACTTGGTGAAACAGAAACACCTGGTTGAAATGGACTTTCCCTATCATAATCAATATTATCAATCATTTTATTCTCCTTTTTTCAAAAAAATATTAATTATACTCATTTTATTGCTTTGATAAGATTTTAATAAATATTTATTGTATTTTAGTTAATATTATATATAAATACTATATTCGAAGTATTATATAAAATCTTAGAAATATTAAATATTCAAAATGTCTATTAAATTTAGTTTTATACATTGTACAAGTATAAATCTTAAAGACAATATACTTTTTAGATGTTTATTTCTTTTTTTATTAATTCAGGTGTGGTTTCCACACCTAAGTTTTTAAATTCTCTGTTTATATTTTCTATATCTCTTTCTAGTAGTTCTTTTGCTATTTGATGGTCTTTTACTACTGCTTGTGATACATCTATTATTACAGGGTTTTCATTATGGTTTAGTATGTTGAAATTGGATAAATCTCCGTGTATTAGGTTTGCTTGGTTTATGAATTTATCTAGTTCGTTTAGTAGTTTTTGGAAGAATTTTTCTGGGTCTTTTGGTGGTTTTTTATGTGCTGTTGGTGCTGGAGTATTGTTTTCTCCTATGAATTCCATGAGTAGTATGTTGTCGAGTGTGGTTATTGGTTTTGGTGCGTTTACGTTGTTGTCGTTTAGTCTTTGTAGGTTTCGGTATTCTTTATTTACCCATGAGTTTATTAGTCTTCTTTTGTTTGTTGATTTTATATGGAATCTTGGGTCTCCTTGTATGTAGTATTGCATTTTTTTAAAATCGGATGTTGCTATGCGGTATATTTTAACTGCTATTGGAGTGTTATCTTCTTTTAGGCCTTTTAGAACGTTTGCTTCTTTTCCTGTGCTTATTTCTCCGTTTAGTATGTTGATGTAGTTTTTGTTTGCTAGTTTGTATAGTGTTTCTAGTGTTCTGTCGTCAAATATTTCGTTTGCGACTTTTCTACCATCGTTGTCTCTTTTTTTACGGGCTCTTATTTTTTCTAGTTCTTCGTCGGCTTTGTTTATTTTTGAATCCATTGTCTTATTGTATCTTTTTTTGGGTGGTGGTTTTGTGAATGGTTTGATGGTTATTTTTTGGTTATTATCTTATTTTTTTATTGCATTTTGAGGTAGCCTTTTCTCTCTAACCAGTTGGATTCTGTTCTTGTGTATCTCCAGATTACGTCTGCTTTTTCGTTGGATTGGAATTCCCATGGTTTAACTAGGACTACATCTCCTTCACGTATCCATATTCTTTTTTTCATTTTTCCAGGTATACGTGTCATTCTTATGTTTCCATCTGAGCATCTTACTCTTATTTTTCCATGACCCATAATTTGTTCTACTATTCCAGGTATTTCTCCTTTTCTTGGTGTTCTTACACGTCTATATTCTTGTTGTTGGTTATTATCATTGTTTGCCAAAGTATCTTAATCCTCCATTATAAATGTTTTTTGTTAAATTCTTCGCTTTTTATAATATCATTATATTTTTTTGTTATATTATTAACTATAAATTATTTATATTAACTATTTTATAAATTCTTTATTATAAATAAATTATTATATAAAAAAAAATGAAAATTTTTTCGCTTGGGAGATTTTTTTATGGGTAAAGAGTTTTTAAATATTAAGGATCCTTTAGAAGCTAAAAAGATGATATGTGATTTGTTTGAAGAGTATTATTCTGTTGATGGTGAATTTGTAGGATTAGATGAATGTGTTGGTCGTATTTTATATGAGGATATTGTTAGTAATGTTGATTTCCCTCCTTTTAATCGTGCTTTGAAAGATGGTTATTGTGTTAAGGTAGAGGATACTTATGGTGCTAGTGAGGAGTCTCCTCGTGTTGTTCATATTATTGATACTGTTGAAGCTGGTGATTTTACGAATAAAACTATTAATAATGGTGAGTGTGTTCGTATCAGTACTGGTGCTTGTATACCTAGTGGTGGTGAGGCTGTTGAGATGGTGGAGTATAGTGATGAAGATGGTGAAGGTAATGTTAGTTTATATTCTAGTTTAACACCTGGTGAAGAAATTAGTTTGAAAGGTTCTGATATTAAAAAAGGTGAAACTATCTTATGTAAAGGAGATTATTTAACACCTTCAAGGATTGGTGTTATTGCTGGTCAGGGATTTAATCGTGTTAGTGTTTATAAAAGGCCGAGTGTTGGTGTTATTTCAACAGGAAATGAGTTAACACCATTAGGTGAAAGTTTAAGTGAAGGTAAAATTTATGATATTAATAGTACAATGATTAAAAGTAGTCTTAATTCAATTGGTGTGGATTGTTCTAATCTAGGTATTATACCTGATGAGTATGATCTTATTAAAAATACTATTTTAGATGGTATACATAATCATGATTTAGTTGTTATTAGTGGTGGTACTTCTGCAGGTATTGGGGATAATTTAAGAAGCATACTTGATGAGTTAGGTACTGTTATTATTCATGGTATTAGTGTTCAACCAGGAAAACCTACTCTTGTAGGAGTTATTAATGATAAGTTAGTTATTGGTTTGCCAGGCAATCCAGTTAGTGCTTTAATTGTTTTTAATGTTTTTATTTTAAATTATATTAAAAATTTAGTTGGTTTAAGTGATGATGAGGAAGAGACTTTGACTGGAGAGTTAATTAAACGTATTCATTCTGCAGTTGGTAGAGAACAATACCAATTAGTCAGAATAACTGATAATGGTAATGTTGAACCAATATTTAAAGATTCGGGTGCTATTTTTTCATTAGTTTCAGCTGATGGTTATGTTAAAATAGATAAAAATACTGAAATGGTTTTAGAAGGTGAAACTGTAAAAGTTAAACTATTTTATAAACAAAAAATATAAAATATAATATATTTGAATATGGGATTTTAGGGAATTAAAATGATAGAAGAAAAAACAATACCAGAACAAAAAATCGCAGTAATAAAAAATAAAGGAACAAAAGATGATATCGCAGTAGCCCTATCCAAACTAAGTGGATGGGTTGAAGAAAAATATATTGAAACAAAAGGAGACTACTTCATGCTATACTACACCTTCCCCAAAGAAGATGATGAAACAATAGTCTTCGATATTGGAGTACCAATAAGCGATAATGTCTCACATTCAGATGATCGAAAAATTGAAATTGCAGATCTTGTAGAACATACTGTAATCTCATACACCCATAAAGGAGACCATGATAAAATCCGTGAAAGTTACGATAAAATCATAAACTACTGTCAAGAAAATAAATACGATATTATAGGATCTCCTAAAGAAATATTCATAACAAATCCATTTGATATCCACATAGAAGAACAAATAACTGAAATACAAATACCAGTAATAAAAATGTAAAAAAATACCATAGAGGGTTATTTATTATGAAGTATGATGAAAAAAAAGAAGATAAAAAAATTCAAAAACAAATTGATAAAATAACAAAAGACTCTCTAGTAAAAATCAATAAAATAGAACAAGAAATAGAAAAAACAATCAACAATGCACATACAAATGAAAATAGCACATTAGATAATCTCATAAAAGAAAATAATAAAAATATTGAAAGAAAATATGAGAATCTAAGAATTGAAGCAAAATACTAAACATGATATAATAATTCTTTAAAACCCATAAACTGTGCCAATGTTGAACTACCAAGCATATCAGGCATTATAAACGCAATTAATATTCCAATTAAACCAAATAATATTCCAATACTCCATATTATTTTAACTGCTGTTTTTTCCTCAACAGGTTTTCTTAAAACCAAACGTATTAAAGATTTAAATCCATTATCCGGTGATACAAGTTTACCATCACTTGAAACTTGTGTAGGTTTCTGTTGTGAACGATTCATAACACCAGCACTATAAAACTTCAATATAGCATCAATAATATTAGGGAGCAGAATAATTAATGCAATAAATTTTAATCTTCCAATAAAAGCTATTGCAGCAATACATGCACCAATTACTAGAGTCCCAGTATCTCCAGGGAAAACTTTAGCAGGATGTTTATTGAAATATAAAAATGCTAATAATGGTCCAAGCATACTCATACTTATTATTGCAACATCATATTTTCCAAGTATTACACAGGATATTGTTAAAGAAATCATTGCAATAACACCTAAACCTGATTCTATACCATTTAAACCTGCTAACATATTAGTTAAATTAGAAGCTATGGAAACTGCTATAGGAATACATATTATATAAATTAAACCAGCATTTGGTGGTGCAGCCCAAATTAATGGTACACCTGCAAGGAATAATAAGATTAGTTTTTCATAAGAACTTAACATTATTAAATCATCAACAATCCCGACTAGCCCTACAAGTAAGATTACGAGTAATACAATAATTAATTGGAATGTGACAGTTGGGAATAATGTTATTCCACAGAACATTCCTATTATAAAACCAAATAGTATACCTAAACCGCCCATTTCAGCAACTATTGGTTTTAATACTTTATGTATATCTTTACCAATTATTTCTGCTTTTTCTAATCTTTTAATAAGATGTGGCATTATATACCATGTGACTCCACAGGATACTAGTCCACAAATTAATGCAATTACAATTAAAGGTAAATCATGTATTATATTTAATGGATCCATTTTTAATCTTTCCTTTATTTTTTGTTTAGGATATAATAAATGGTTCTTAAAGGAATATCTAGTTTTTTTGATATTTCTTTTGGTTTGTAATTTTCATCTTTTAATTTGAAAATTTCATTATATGTTTCTTTTTTATATTTTTTATTATAATAATTCTTTTTATCTGTGTCTGAATATTTAGAGCGAAAATAGTAAACTCTTTTTAGTGGTATGTCTAATAGTTCACTAATATCTTTTGGTGAATTTCCTTTATTTAGGAGGTTTAGTACTCTGTTTATTTCATCCTTTGTGTATTTTTTGTTTTCTCCCCATTTGTAGTCTATTTCTACTTTTATGTCTACTGAGTCTAGTGCTTCAAAGTATCTTTTTGGTGTTCTTTCATAGATACTTTTGGAGCAGGTTATGGTGTTTAAGTTTGGGTATTTGTCTATTAAATCCATTAGGTTTTTTAGAGTGAATGCTTTGGTTACATGTACTCTTGTTATATCTTCTATACTCATAATGATTTTATTTTTTTTATTTTTTTGCTAGTTCTAGGAATGTTTGTGATAGTTTTTGTGAGCGTTGTGTTCTTGGTTTATCTACTTCTTCTAGGTTTTTTAGTTCTTTTTCTATTTGTTTTGTTGTTGTGTTGAATATTTTTTCTAGTTCTTCTATTGGTTGTTCGGGGTTTTTGTGTTTTATTAGTGCTGCTGAGAATGTGTTGTAGTTTACATGTCTGTGGGAGTTTTTTTGTTCGAATTTGAATTTTTCATATAATATTAGGTCCATTTCTGGTATTTGTGTTATGTTTTCGTCTTCGAAGTCTTGTAGGACTTTTACTATCTTTTTTGGTGTTTGGAATATTTGGCGTTGTTGTCTGTCTATATCGTTTCTAAGGTAGGGAAATGGTCCTGTGTATCTTTTTCTTTTATCTGGTGATGTTGTTAGGTAGTATTTGAATATGTCCCATGTTATTAGTGTTGGTGCTATTCTTGTGAATATGTTTTCTTCTATTTGTTTTCTTCTTTCTATGTCTCTTTTTAGTGTTCTGTTTAGGTTTTTGTATTTGTCCATTAGTCCTATTTTTTGGAGTTTTATGTTTATTTGGTTTTCTCTCCATTCTTCGATTTCTTTTATTTCTAGTGGGTTGTTGTTGTCTTCTTTTTTTATGTGTGGTGGTTTGCTTTGGTATGTTTCTTTTATTATTTGGTCGTATTTGTGTAGGTTTTCTATGTTTCTTATGTTTTCTTCTAGTGTTTGGTTTTTGTATTTTTCTACTATTTCTTCGGAGTATCGTACATATGCTAGTGCTAGTGCTTTTCTTGTGTGTTTGTCGTTTATTAGGCTTGGTTTTGATCTGTGGAAGTCTAGTTTTTCTATTCTGAAGTTTTTTCCATAGCGTTTTCTTAGTTCTTCTTCATAACTGTTTGCAAATTCTGATTCTAGTGATACTCTTTTTGTGGTCCATCGTCCGTTTTCTTTTATTTTTATTCTTGGTGATACGTTGGTTACTACTGATTTTCTTTGGGTTTTTAGTATGTTTAGTACTTTTTTTAGAGAGTTTCTTGCCCAATTGGAGAGTTGGCTCATTAGAACCATGTAGTTTCCAGAGAGTGGTAAATATTCTAGTATTTCTAGACGATATACATTGGATTTGTTGATTATGAATTTGAATTCTGTATGGTTACATTTGCATTTTTTCTTGTTTGACCAGTATTTGCTTGGTCTGTATTTTTTATTGCATTTTGTGCATTGGAATTGGGCGTAGGATTCTAGGTTTCCTAATACTATTTTATGTGCATCTATTGATGCTTTTATACGGTCTAGTATGTTTTTTTTGGTTGTTGCTTTTATTCTGAAATGATGGTTGTGGCGTGCTAGTTCTGCTGAGTCGTCTAAGTCGTTTTCTGTTTGTGAGCTTATACCGTATTTGTTTAAGGATCTAAATGGTGCAGAGTATCCACTTAAGTCCATTTTTTCTTTAAATGTTTGGAGGTAATCCAAGTTTTCTTGGAAGTGTTTGTAAACTTGGTTGAATTCTTCTATAGATTGTATGTTGAATTTTGGTTTGTTTTCATCTATAGTGTTTAAGAATTTCTCTGCTTTTAGTATTAGTTTTGATTCATCCATAACCCTAAAAAAAAGTAATAGTGTTTATATTTTTAATTTTTTTTATTGTATTTCTTCTCCAACATTTACTGGTTCTTCTGGTACTAGTAATGCTGCGCTTTCACCTGATGCTAAGAGCATTCCTTGTGATTCAACACCGAATAGTTTAGCTGGTTCGAGGTTAACTAGTACTGTTACTTTTTTATCTATTAATTCTTCTGGACTGTATCTTTTAGCTAATCCTGCTACGATTTGAACTGTTTTATCTCCAATGTCTACTTGTAGTTTTAGTAGTTTGTTGGATTTTTCAATTTTTTCAGCTTCTTTTATTTGTCCTATGCGGATTTCTACTTTATCAAAATAGTCTATACTTATCATTTCATTTGTCTCCTCATTTTCTTCTTCGGTTTTTAGGTTTTCGTATAATTTTTGTTTTTCTTCTTCTATTATTTTGTCTTCTATTTTTTTGAATAATGGTTTTGGTTTATTAATACCATGTCCTACTGGTAATGGTTCTTGTGTATTATTCCAGTTATCTGTTACTGGTATGTTTAATGTTTCACTTATTTTATCTGCTGCACGTGGCATGTATGGTTTTAGAACTATGCTTAATGTTTTACATAATTGATTGCATAAGTATAATGTGTTGCTTGCAACAGTTGGGTTTTCTTTAACTGCTTTCCATGGCTCTTGATCATTAAAGTATTTGTTAGCTAGTTTACTTACACGGAAAATTTCAACTAAACCATCACGGAATTTATAATCTTTAATATATTCTCCAACATTTTGTGGTAATTTTTTAATTTCTTCTTCAAAACTTTTATCAAGTTCTGATGGGTTTGTGTATTCTGGTACTTGTCCATCAAAGAATTTGTGTGTGAATGTGAAAGTACGGTGTAAGAAGTTTCCTAAAACATCTGCTAATTCATCATTGACTCTTCTTTGGAAATCATCCCAGCTAAAATCAGTATCCTTGTTTAAAGGAGCGTTGATTGTTAAATAGTATCTTAGTAAATCTGAATCGAAAGTTTTTATAAAATCAGATACCCATACAACCCATCCTTTACTAGTACTCATTTTACTTCCTTCAAGTGATAGGAATTCTCCTGCGAAAATATTATCTGGTAATTTACAACCATATCCTTTAAGAAGTGCTGGCCAGAATATAGAATGGTGGTAAATAATATCTTTACCTATAAAGTGAACTACATAGTCATTCCAGTAGTCTTCCCATTTTTCACCTGTTTTACGTGACCATTGTGCTGCTGATGAGATATAACCAAGAAATGCTTCAATCCAAACATATAATACTTTACCTTCTGCATCATCTAAAGGTACAGGTATTCCCCAATTCATATCACGAGTCATTATCCAATCGTTTAAACCTTCTTCAATCCAGTTTAAAGCATAATTTCTAACATTTGCAGGTAATTGTTCATTACTTGTAATATATTCTTTTAAAACTTTGCTGAAACTTGATAATCTGAAGAAATATTGTTTAGTTTCTCGAATAACTGGAGTGTGTCCACAGGTTAAACATTGTGGTTCTTTTAAATCTGTAGGTTCTAAGTGGCGACCACATGATTCACAATGATCTCCTCTTGCTCCTTCAGAGCCACATACTGGACAGATTCCTTCAACATAACGGTCTGGTAAAAATTTACCACAGTTTTCGCAGTATAATTGTTTGATGTTTTCTTCGTAAATATAGTCTTTTTTGTATAAATCTAAAAAGAAATTTTGACCTATAGTGTAATGTAATTTGTCACTAGTTCGTGTGAAACTGTCTAGTGTAATATCACATGATTTAACGTCTTCAACTATCATGTCATGGTAACGTTTTGCGATTTCTATAGGTTTTTTACCTTCTCTGTCTGCTTGAACAGCTATTGGCGTTCCATGTTCATCTGTAGCACAAACCATTAGAACATCATTTCCGATCATACGATTATATCTTGCATAAATGTCTGCAGGGATATATGTAGAACGTAGGTGGCCTAAATGACATGGACCATTAGCATAAGGTAATGCACATGAAATAAAAATCTTAGACACTAAAATTCAAACCTCCACAAAAAAAATTTTTTAATTAAAAATTTTTGGAATAAAATTTTTTTTATAATAATTATTTATTAATAAATCATAAAATATAAACATTTACATAAACTCATTGAAACTATTGCAAAAATTAGAAAAAGAATAAAAAAAAGTAGTATTAAAAAAGGTTTAAAAAAAAGATAAAAATAAAAAAAAGATGGGGAAAATTTATTCCCCATTAACAGCTTTTACTTGTTTGTAAGTTGCATATAATGAATAAATCCAAATAATAAACACAATAATTCCAAAGATTTGACTTACAAAAAGATGTAATAATTCAAATATAATAGCTAATACAAGTAATATAATTCCTTTTACCATATCATTAGCATATATCAAACCTAAACCAGACCATATAATTGAAAGAATTAATGCAATTATCATATTTTTTCTTGCCATATTCATCCTCCTCCTAAAAAAATAAAGTTCTAAATAATACATTATTATAATTAATTTCTATAAATATTTAATGTTATTTTTTAGTTTTGAACCAAATATCCAATTTTTGACCAATATTATTTTTTAAAATTCTTTATTGATTGAGGTGGTGGTTTTAGTATTGGTTTCTGTTAGTCCATGCTTGATAAAAGATAAAGATTCCTACTAATAAAAGGATAACTTGTGGGATTAAACTAAAAAATAAATAGGGTATGATTCCAACTTTAGCAAGTATCCATAGTATTGCATAGATTATGATGATTATTCCAATAAGTAATAGTATTTTATTTAAAATTTTTCTGTAATTGTATAAGTCGAATTGTGGCATTATTCTTCAAACAACCCATGTAAATTATTTTTAGTTTATGATTTTGGTTCCATCTTCTGTTCCGATTATTACTGTGTCAACCATTTCTGTGAAGATTCCATTTTCAACAACACCTGGTATGGTGTTTAATTCTTTTTCTAGACTTATTGGGTTGAGTATTTCATTGAATTCTGCATCGATTATGAAGTTTCCATTGTCGGTTATTACTGGTCCGTCTTTTTTAACTCCCATTCTTATCGTGGATTCTACGTTCATGTCTTTTAGTGTTTTTTGTACTTGTGGTGCTGCTTCTTTTATTACTTCTAATGGTACTGGTGTTTTACCTAGTGTTTTCACTTCTTTGCTTTGGTCTGCTATTATTATTAGTTCTTTTGCTGAGTAGTCCACTATTTTTTCTAGGGTGTGTGCTGCTCCCCCACCTTTAATTAGGTTTTTTTCAGGATCTATTTCATCTGCTCCATCTACTGCTATGTCTATTTCATGTTCGTTTAGTGTGGTGCATGGTATGTTGTTTTCTTTTGCTAGTATGAATGATTGGTAACTTGTTGGTATTCCCATTATTTTAAGGTTTTCTTTTTCTACTCTTTCTCCTAGTTTTTCTATGAAGTAGTGTGTTGTTGATCCTGTTCCTAAGCCGACTATTTGTCCATCTTTTATTAAGCTTGCTGCTTTATATCCTACCTCTTTTTTCGCATTCATAATTAATAATCTCCACCATATATCTATTATTTTTTTAGAATCTTGCAAGTATTTTTTTTAATACTTTATTTTTTTTACAGTTATCAGTTGATTCTCTTAAATCTCGTGCAATAATAATTTTATCCCCTTCATGTAAACCTTCAGGGAAGCATTTATTATAATTAGTACAATCTTTAAATTCACAATCACATGAGTATATGAAATTTGAACCTTCAAAAACTTTACGTGAGTCAAATAACATTTCAATATCTGCCAATACTACTTCAACTGGTATTACTGTGGAATCTGTTAATTTACATTTTAATTGTGAATCTTTAATATTTGTTATTTTATATTTACGTCCTTCTTCTAATGTGTCTATACATGTTGCCTTAAAACGACAATCACTACATTCTGGTGAAGGTCCTTGAAAAATAAAACTATTACCTGTTTTTGCTACTTCACATCCTACCAGTGTAATCAAAGTATCACCCCTGTTTTTATTGCTAAATCTTCTGCAGCTTCACGAGATAAACCACGATCACCAAGTATAGTGTAACGGTCACGTATAGTGTGTGCTAATGTTAAAGCTTCAATAATCTCCTCATCACTAATACCTAATTCTTTAGCAGTAGTTGGAGCTTGAACTTTAATTAAACTATCACGTATAAATCTCCAATCACCACCTTGTAAACACATCATTAAAATAGTACCAACACCACATTGTTCACCATGTAAAGCAGGTTTATTTGCAATTTTATCTAATGCATGTGAGAATAAATGTTCAGAACCAGATGCTGGACGACTAGAATTAGCAATACTAATAGCAACACCTGTACTAAACAAAGCTTTAGCAACCAAACGAACACTAGCCTCATGACCAGGTTTAATATCATCAGCACCATCAGTAATTAAAGTTGCTGTCATATTTGCAAGACTAGCAGCAGATTCACTGAAAAATTCTCCTTGTAAACTACGAGCCAACTTCCAATCACGAACTGCAGTATAATTAGAAATAACATCTCCACAACCAGAAGCTAAAAAACGATAAGGTGCTTTATTAATAATTTCAGTATCAGCTACAACAGCAATAGGAGACTGAGCACTAACAGAAACACTACCTTTACTACTTTTAATAGAAGCTAAAGGAGAAGTAATACCATCATGAGAAGCAACAGTTGGAACAGATAAAAAATAAGTACCCATATCAGTAGAGGCCAACTTAGCAACATCAATAATACTACCACCACCAACACCTAAAACAATACAATCACTTGATATGTAGTTTTTAACTTTATTTACACTTTCTTGAGTTGCAGAATCCACTTTAACAAAATTAGTATTAAATCCTTCATCAGATAAACTATCAATAACAGTTTTACCTGCAATTTTATAAGTAGTATCACCGCAAACAATCAATGCATCATTATTAAACCTCAAGTCAGAACAGATTTTGCCAATGTCTCCAATAATATCTGGACCAATATGAACCTCACGAGGCAACTGAATCTTCTTATATACCATAAAAAAAATAACTCACCAATAATCTTATAGAATTTAATTATTTATTATATAATAACTTCAAAATATTTAAAATTAATACAAAAAAGAAAAAACACGCAAAAAAATAGTAAAATATGTACATACACTCAAACTAAACCATGAAAAAATGATTATCCTTATGAAAAATAAGAAACACACTAGATAAAAAAACTAGTAAAACAAGAAAGTGTGAAAATAATTAAACAAAAAACTAAAAATAAGAAAAGAAAAAATAGGAGGAAAAAATCCTCCACAAAAAAATTTTTTACAAAATTTTATACTATTATAACTTAAGCTCTGTTAACTGTAAGTGTTGTGCTTACTTCTGCAGGATCGTAAGCTGCAGGAACTGTGCTTCCTTTGAACTTAATATCTGCAGTGTATTGACCTGGAGCTAATTCGATAGGCATGGTGATTTCACCATTGTAATCTGTTACGAAGTAACTGTAGGTTTTACTTGCACCACTACTTACACGAGTTAATGTAACTTCGATTGTACCAACAGGGTAACCAACTAATGGTTGACCAGCATTGTTAGTGAATTTAGCTGTGAAATTACCAACAGTACCATAAGTTCCAACATATGGAGAAGTAGTTATGATAACACTAGTTTCATTAGTAGGTTCTGTTCCGTTTTTAGTGACACTAAATGGAGTAACAGG